>NZ_JBXXZH010000054.1:0-44178 GCF_059640475.1 Calothrix sp. CBUCES-K 9914 | reverse complement strand
CCAGGTGTATCAAGGAAGACAACTTGCTGCATTTGACCGTTGTGTTCAACATCAACGTGGTAGGCACCAATGTGCTGGGTAATACCACCAGCTTCACCAGCAGCAACCTTAGTTTTACGAATCGAATCGAGCAGAGTTGTTTTACCGTGGTCAACGTGACCCATAATCGTAACAACTGGTGGACGACGTTGGAGACTATCCAAGTCACCAGCCTCAATCATTTCGGTAACTTTACGAGCTTCGGCTTCCTTCTGTTGAGTCTCAACAGGTATTTCTAGCTCGGTAGCAATCAAAGTGATTGTTGGGATGTCAAGGTTTTGAGTAATGCTTACAGGTATACCTTTAATGAAAAGGATTTTGACGATTTCTGTATCCGCAACTGCCAAAGAATCAGCTAATTCTTGGACGGTCATTGGACCAGTTACAAATAGTATTTCTGGACGTTCGCGTTTGACTTCGGTGTCAGCACGACGGCGATTTTGGTCGCGAGAACTACTTGTACTTTTCTTGCCTCTAGTAGTAGTTACAGCAGCTGTTGCTGGGGCAGCTATAGGTTTGTTTGATTTTGGTTTTGGAGGACGAACAATCGCGTTGCTAACCTGAATGGCAGTTACTACATCTGAATCTTCATCATCAAGAAGGTCATCTTCGTCGAACTCGTCTTCGATGAGAGGTTTATTGCGCTTAACTTTAGCCGCTTTAGCTGCCTTAGCTTCTTTCGATTCTTCGATTTCTTCCTCAACCCATTTTTTACCACCTTTAGCAGGACGTGGTGGTGTTGGGCGCCGAAGTTCGATTCCATCGTCAATGACCACCGCAGCAGATTGATTATCATTGTTTTTTTCGGCTGCTGGGGGTCGCGTTGGAGCAACTAATCTAGGTGGAGTTGCTGTTGGCGCAGCTTCTGGAGCGTTGCGTGAACGGCTTGTTGGTCGAGCTACGTCACTGCCTGCACCAACTGCTGCGGCATTTTGCCGATTTCCTCTTTCTGGTTTTCCAGCACCACCGGGACGTGATGGTTTTGGCGTTCCGGCTTGCTGCTCGGTGTTTGGCGCCCCACCCTTACCAACTTTTGGCTTGCTAGGAGGTGCTTCGCTCCGGTCACGCTTTAATATCGGTTTTTCAGATGGCATCGTTACCGATGTACCCGCCAATGCGTCCTGTGCCTCTGGTCGGCTTGGAGGCGCCGACAACTGTGGCTTTTGGGGTTTATCCGGTTTTTGCCGTCCCCCAGTCGGTTTTTCAGGTTTCTCGGCTGCAATTTTCTCAGCGGGCTGATTGGAATTAGGTTTTTGATCCACATTCACTGCTGGTGCAGGTTGTGTGGTTTCAGATTGGTTACGGGCTACAGGTCGAATAGGTGCCGTCGGCTTCATGGGGGAGACTGCTGGAGCGATAGATCGAGGGTTTGAATTAGATTTAGCGTCGTTATGAGCAGATTGATTATTAGGGGTGCTGAACGCATCAACGGCGTTGATATTAGAGTTATTTAACAATTTAGGTTTGCGAATTTCTAAAATCTGTTGTTTGGTTGGTGTTGTCGGTCGGGTACCAGACACTTGTAAATTTTGTTTGTGACTGGCGCCATTATCCTTTTTGATATTTGAAGCAGGTGGCAACTTCTCGGCTTCTAACCGGATTAGCTCTGCCTCTGATTCTGTAATTGTACTACTATGACTCTTAACTGAGATATTGAGCTGGTCGCAAATTGCTAATAGCCCTTTGTTATCCAAATTCAATTCCTTTGATAATTCATAGATTCTTACTTTGCCGTTGTTCATCCACTCTTCCCCTATAACATTACAGTTTTTGCGGATGGTTGCCAGCGAGTTGAGTGCCAATTGCATCTCCATCCTTCGGTTACTGCTTTTAGGTTGCCGTCGAATTTCTAAGTGCCGGTGCCGCCTCCAAGTTTCAAGTATATATAGGAAAGAGAGATGTTTGTTTTAACGCTGGCACCATCACCGTAGAATCGGTACAATGCCTTGCGGCTTGTTTGTGCGACAAATGGGAGTGCCAATTTTATGTTTTTTGTTTTGTTACCAATTGAGGAAAGCTCGACACAATCAAATCAAACGAACGCGGGTTTTGAGTGAAGACGCGCTCTTTTAAGAAGCAAACTCAAATAGCTACATAATACCCACTCAATTACTATTGTGGCATTAACCCCGAAGCTACGCACGATTATTTTGCCTGTGCAATTGCATTTGAGGTGTTTCAAATGCCTATACGGGTATAATTTTTTGCGCTATGACGCAAAACTTCTAGATTTGTCGTGAGTTAGTTTACGCTAACCGTTGCCACAGCATCTGATACAGTTCTTCACAAACTGGTGCGTGCAAAGCTCGCCCTAACCGATTTTTTTTTTGAGCTACTCCTAAACAACTGCTCGATGGACAAAGATAGGCAGAACGCCCCATGCCCTCATCTAATTGTACCTGCCCAGAAGGAAACACGCGGACAATTCGCCAAAAGTCTTCCTTTAAGCCTATTTTGCGGCAGCTTAAGCAGCGCCTCAAATTTGGTTTCATTTTTTAAGTGCATTTTGTGAGATGTCTTTTTTTAAAAAAGATTGTGATATTTCTTTGACTCTACTTACTATACAGTGTGTCAAAGATTTTTATAATCGCATATCTTTTTCATAATCGGCATCAAGCTCTGATTCCAATTCCTCCTCGTAATCATTTTCCTCGTCGTATTCATATTCTTCCTCTTCGTCTTCAAGAGCTTCAAGTCGCGCTGCTTCAACTGCTGCTTTTGCACGAGCAGCTGCAAATTTTGTATCTTCTCCTTCTCGATCGTACTTCGCTTTATCCTTTATATCTATTTTCCAACCAGTTAGGCGAGCTGCTAACCGCACGTTTTGTCCTTCTTTACCTATTGCCAAACTTAATTGGTCTTCAGCCACTAGTACATGTGTTTGACGAGTTTCTGGATCCATTAATCGTACTTCATCTACCCGTGCGGGACTTAAAGCATTAGCAATATAAGTAGCAGGGTCAGGAGACCAGCGAATTACGTCAATTTTTTCGCCGCGCAACTCATTAACAACAACCTGAATTCTTGATCCCCGCGCGCCAATACAGGCACCAACAGGGTCTACATCACGGTCTAAGGTATCTACAGCAATTTTAGTTCTAGGTCCAACGTAACGAGAAGGAGGATTTGCTTCTCTAGCAACGGCGACTATCCGTACTACTTCGTCCTCGATTTCGGGGACTTCGTTGGCAAATAAATATACAACTAAACCAGCATCCGCGCGCGACACCATCAATTGAGGTCCACGCTGTTGTCCTTGAGATACTTTCTTTAAATAAACCTTAAATGTAGCATTAGCTCGATAATTATCATTGGGTAATTGTTCGCGCTTTGGCAATTCGGCTTCAACTTCTGGCTGCCCAAAGCCACTAGTAACAGCCATAATTACAGACTGCCGCTCAAACCGAAGTACGCGCGCGTTCATCACTGAGCTTTCCAAGTCCTGAAACTCTTCTTGCACCATTTGACGCTGTTGGTCGCGCAGCTTTTGCGCCAAGACTTGCTTCGTTTGCATCGCTGCCATGCGTCCAAACTCTTCTTTTTTATCTGGGGTAACATCAAGAACAACTTCCTGTCCTAACTCTGCTCCCTCACCACCCATATTCTTAACTTGTTCGAGTGAGATTTCATGGTCGGAGTTTACGACTTGCTCGACGATTGTTTTGGTAGCGACTACGCGGAATCCTTGGTCTTCGATATCAAGCTGAACGTCAAAATTATCAAAATAATCCTCATCGAATTGTTTGCGCTCTAAATTTTGAGCGCGTCGGTAACGTTCATATCCCTTGAGCAAAGCTTCTCGAATTGCCGCTTGTACAGCAGAACGAGGTAAATTGCGCTCTCGGCTAATACTTTCGATTAATTCTTTTAATCCTTGTAATTCAATCATCGACATAACATGAATCTCCTGAATATAGATTTGTAAAGCTAGTTGTTTATTAGTTAATGGTTGACAGTGCTTGATAGTTAATAGTCACTATTTGTAACCAAACGGTGTTGTTCACCTGTCTAGATAACACAGGGGAAGCAAGTTATAAATCGATATCGCAACGCACTGGCGTTGGAATCGACTGATAACAAAAAAACCAACAATCGACTTTAAAGGCGCGCGTCTGCGCTATACAGAGTCAGTTTCGATTTGTTGATATACAAACAAGGAGGCGCCTTGGAAAACGTTCCATCGAGTCTTCAGGGTGTCTTAGTTACTCCGACGCTCGTCGAGTTTAACTCTAGTAATTTGAGAGCGAGGAATATCAATCGTGCGTCCTTTTTGGTTCAAACATACTGTATTTTCGTCCCTACGGATCAATTGCCCCGCCCACTCTTGCTGTCCTGAGTAAGGTGGGGAAGTTGAGACAACTACAGGAAAACCTTTAAAAGAAATAAACTCCCGGTCAGTAGTTAGCTCTCTAGAAATCCCTGGACTAGAAATTTCCAAAACATAAGCATCTGGAATAATAGACAAAGCATCTAATGAGGCTTCTAAGGCACGACTCATTCGCTCACAATCATTTAAACCAGTATCCTGCTCTTTATTACGGATATCTACCCGTAAAACGGGAGGACGCTGATTTGTATGAAAAACAGCGCCAACAACTTCTAACCCCAGTTCTTCTGCCACTGGTGTCGCTATTTCTATAACTTGTGGGACTAACGGATGAGTCATGCAATAAATTCCAACAAAAAAAGTGGGCTTCTACCCACTTCCTGCGATAAGGATATCTTCCAAGAAGTCTTGTGACGAACCGTAAGGTGGTTCGCCTCTGTTTCGAGTTTAGCGCATTTCGACGAGACCGAGAAGCTATAAATTAACTTTCTTTATGTAATTTCTTCTCTTTTTGGCAGCACTATTGTACCTTGAACGGTTGCTTGACCTCTGATTTTTCGCGTTTGCTCGACTATTTGGTCAATATCTTCTTGGGACAAACGCTGAACATAATTAAGTTTGACTTCTTCTAAAAAGTCAGTTAGAAGACTTTGGACTTCTGTAACAACGTGTTGTTTCTGTATTTCCTCTGATAGAGTATCGGTAAATTGCTGTATTAGTTGACTTGATAGTTTAGCTGAAACTGGATCGGAGGCGGCGCTAACAATGGCACTATGTAGATTGGTTGCGATTGAATTCGCCAACTGTTCGCTAACTTGAGATTGAACCAATGAGACACCGGGTAGAGCCTGTAAGTTTTTGTACATCGGGGTTTGATTTAGGGCGCCGTCGATATTATGACGTAAGATAGCAGTAATTTCGGGCTGAATTTTGGGTAAAACCTGGTAAATTATCGTTTGTACAAGGATTTTAGTAATTGCCTCGATTTCATTTACACTATTAACTTCGATATAAGGGCGAATACTTTCTTTTTGTAGTAGCCACCTGGTTAAGTCACCACGTTTTACTGAACCCTGAATTTGATTAATTACCCGAACTACAATAATTTCTGTCAGTTCTTCCGCAAAGTTAGATACAATACCTCGGTGAATTTGCGTGCGGATAGATTGAAAATTGATTATCCTTGCTTTATCAAGACGTACAATTACAGGGATAACGCGCAAAGTTCGCCATACAGGTATTAAAAGTAGTAAGTTATACCAATGCCAAACAATTGCCTCAAGCCAGCTAAATTCTGGATGACGACGTTTAATAAAAAAGCTTCGTGTGAGCAACTCTAGCCCAAATAATAAAATAAAAGGCAGGTCAATCCAAATAAAGTTGTCAACATATTCCCCATTTTCACCGATTTGACGGAAGTAGTTCGTGGCAATGAGCGGTTTGATGCGACGATTAAAAAACTCTATTTCCTGGTTCCACCCCTTTTGCTGTAGGTTAGGTTGACTCCAAAACTTAGCGAATGCTTTTTTTGCGGACTTTTCTCCTGTATGGTCGCGCATTCGATTCTTGATTTTTTCAAGCGTCCCACTTTTATCTGCGACTGCAAACGGGTTTGTGTCAATTATTTCACTACTTAGGCGCCTCAGTTCATCCAATTGGGTTTCGACTTGTTGCGACTGTAACCCCGTTTGACTAACTTGTTCAGAGACTACATCAACAACTGCCAAATAAGCTTCTGTATCGCGATGGGGTTGTATACCTTTAACAGGGTCATACAAACGAGTCAAAGAGGGTAAGTTACGTAAGTAAAAATCCCGCCAAGGAATGTAACTTAAATCAAATATCACTAACCCTAAATTGATTGTGGCTGTAATCGCCATGAATCTCTCAAACAATAATTTCAACCCATTCAAAGGTTTGCGGCTAACCATATCTTTAATTTATTAATTAAGTTACTTGATAGTTTTTATACTTGACTTTATGAGTTTAAGGAAAACGCACGTTACCAATACAAAATACTTCTATTGGACGATGACGACTCAAGTTTGTATCAAATTATTTAGATAAAATTAACATCAGTAAAAATAATTGAAAATCATGAATAATCAATGAAAAAATAGTTATCAACGACAGATTCAGTCAAGAGGAGTTTTGACCATGTGGTGTGGGATAGGAAAATCTAGTTTTAGCATAGCAACAGCGTGTTTGGTTTCCGCAGCAGTTGTAATATCAGATACAGCGGATGCGGCACGACAACGCGATTATACTCCACAACAATTCCGTTCGGTATTGCGTGGCTTAGGTTATAAAGTCAAAGTTTCACCCGAACCATTAACAAGTGCAGATGCCAAAAAAGCGATTCAAGAATTTCAAACTGGGTATAGATTAAAACCAGCAGATGGAATAGTAGGGCCCAAGACACAAGACTTTGCCGCACAAATTGTGCAAATTTTACAAGCAAATCTTAACGTGGTAATGAAACCCAATCCTCCTTTACCCCGTAGTCAGTACTACAGTGCTAGAACGGAATCAGTGGTAAAAGCGTACCAAAAGAAAAATCAGCTAACTGAAACGGGGATAGCTGACTTAGCTTTGAGACAAAAGCTTGACCAAGAAGCGGGTAATATTTTAGAGCAAAAACCTTCTACGGCGCCTAGCAAACCAACTCCAACTCCAACAAAACCGACAACAAAACCGACAACAAAACCAAGGAGAACTACTACACCAAAACCAACCCCAACTCCAACTCCAACAGATACCGCAACACCCGAAGCTACACCAACAGAAACCCCAACTCCAGAAACAACTCCAACACCCGAAGCTACACCGACACCAACTTCAACAGCAACCCCAACTCCAACTCCCTCTCCCACTAGAACAAGAAGGTAGTGTTCTGCTGTGTCGTAGCACGGGCGTCTCGCCTGTGCAGTGACGCACGTTTTTTACCACAGAGACACAGAAACCACAGAGATAAGAGTTACTTTCTTCAAACTTCTCTTACTACTCCCTCTGTGTACTCTGTGTCTCTGTGGTAAAGATTATTAATATACTGCACAGGAATTATGTATACTGCACAGGCGGGACGCCTATGCTACGAATTTACATACGTTGTGTAGGTTCTTCCATTGGTCTACCTTTTGGAACAGGTAAACTTGGGCGCCTGTCATCAAAAGGCATAGGAATATATTGAACGCTAGGTCTACCACCTTGAGGTTGTGGGTATAAATCCATCAAACCGTAAATCGAACGTGGAAGACCAACAGTTACAGGTAGTCCCATTTCGGTAGCTTCTTCAACGGTTATTGGATAATCGTGAGTAACACGTCCAGTTGTTAAAGCATCAATAATATTTTCGATATTCTCTGGTAAAACCTTTTGCTTAGGCGTTGAATCTTTAAGCAGTGTCCGCACAAACCGCTGAACCTGCGCTATTGCTTTACGCGACAAGTCAGCCATAATCAACGTTTGGTCGTCTACTTCGCCAATTGGCTTATCTTCAACAACCTTAATAATACTAGCAGCAGGGTAATTACCTAATTGTGGGTCTACTGGTCCAAGTACAGCGTTAGCATCCATTACAATTTCGTCCGCAGCAAGCGCGAGCATCGTACCACCACTCATTGCGTAATGTGGTACAAAAACTGTTACTTTAGAGGGATGACGAATTAACGCACGGGCTATTTGTTCAGTTGCTAAAACCAAACCACCAGGAGTGTGTAGAACCAAGTCGATAGGTACATCATCTGGGGTTAAACGAATCGCACGTAAAATTTGTTCGGAATCCTCGATAGTAATGTAGCGAGATAAAGGAATTCCTAGCAAACTGATGGATTCTTGACGGTGAATTAATAAAATCACCCGGCTTTTGCGTTCCTGCTGGAACCCTTGTAACGAACTTAAGCGACGATACTCGATTTGGCGCCGTTGCCAGATAGGTTGCAGCGAGGATAGCAAAAGAAAAATCCAGAATATATCACCGATACCGAAGCCCATAATTAGTTAATCTTGGTTCAAGAATAGTAGTTGCCGCCATATATTCTCACAATTTTCGGCTAATAAAATTTCTACCTAAAGAACTAACTTGATCGTTCATTATTTCGCCAAATTTTAATCGTATCGTCATCACCAGCACTCACAAGAGTACGTCCATTTGGGCTAAAAGCTACCGACCGAATGTAATTATTATGACCAACTAGAGTGCAAATCTCCGTGTTAGTATTTACATGCCAAAGTTTAATCGTCTTGTCCCAACTACCACTAGCAAGGATTTGCGTTTCTCGACTCAATACAATTGATGAGACTGTGTGAGTATGACCTGTAAAGGTTTTTAGCATTCTGCCAGTTATTGCGTGCCAAAATTTAATCGTTTTATCGCTACTGCCACTAATAATAGTTTCACTGTTAAAGTCAAAAGCAAGGCAGTTTACATTACAAGAATGTCCAACTAGCGCGCGTATTTCACGACCTGTGCTAACTTGCCACAGTCTAATTGTACAGTCGGCGCCAGCACTAGCAAGCAATTGTCCGTCGGGACTAAACGCAACGGACAAAACAGTATCAGTATGACCAAACAAAGTACTAACTACATCACCAGTACTAACAAGGGTCAGTTTAACGCTACAATCAGAACTCGCACTAGCTAATAACTTTCCATTTGGACTAAAAGCAAGCGCATTTACCCAGTTAGTATGAGTGTATAAAGTACGAATATATTTACCAGTATTTAAAAACCAAAGCTTGATAATATTGTCCCAACCACCGCTAGCAAGTATTTGCCCATCTGGACTAATGGCAATTGTTAGCACTGAATCAGTATGTCCAGACCAGCGTCCAAAATTTCGTATATTTCTACCTGTATCTAATTTCCATAACTTTACACGATTATCACTGCTGCCACTAGCGATTAATTGCCCCGAAGGACTAATTGCTATCGCGTGAACCATACCCGCATGTCCGTTAATAGTACGGACGCATTGCCATGTAAATTGGGGTATAATTGCAGGCTGGGGTAATTTTGATGATTGAATAGCAGTATCAGTAAAAATTACTGGGGGTTTTGGGGTTACTGGTGGGGATGTTGGTGGCCATGTGATTTCTGATACATAAATCTTACTACCTATATTCTTTTCAGCATTTGGACTAGATAAAAGCGATAACCATTCTTGTACAGATTGAGGACGATGTTGGGGTTGCATCTCCATTGCCTGCATAATAGCCCAGTCAACACTGCTGCTGATATTTGGATTAAAATGCCGTGGTGGTAAAAGAGGGGTACTGCGGTTGCGTTGTGAAGCGCAGGTTGGGACGACACCAGTAAGTAATGTATATAGTGTTGCAGCTAAACCATATACATCAATATATTCACCGCGCGGCGCCAGTTGTTGGTATTGTTCAGGAGGTGCAAACCCTGGAGTGCGGTAAACAGTGTGACGTTGTACAGCACCAGGTATAAACTCTCTAGAAATACCAAAATCGATCAACACTGCTTCGTGTTTACCCATACGAATGATAATGTTGCGGGGTTTGATATCTCGGTGGAGTAAACCTTTGTGATGAATAATCTTCAGTGCATCTCCAATTTGCCGAATATACAGTACCGCTTCAGCTTCAGATAAAATACCTTGCTCCCTTAACCTTCTACCTAAATCATCACCTTCGATATACTCCATAACAATACATGGCAAATCGTAGTCATCAAAGATATTTTCGATTTGAACAATGTGAGGATGACGACAGACTGCGAGTCTAACTCCTTCCGAGCGAAAATCTTGGCGTAACTTATCGCCGTATGATTTCCATGTACGATTATTAAGAATTTCTTTTTTGAGGGTTTTGATAACCCGTAATTCATCACTTTGGTTTCTCGCTAAGTAAGTTATACCTATTCCCCCTTCACCAAGTTTTGCCTCGATTACATAGCGTCCACCAAATAACGATTGTCCACGATTCCAAACCATTTTCTCGCTAAAAATAATTATATTATTGAGTATTCACACCCAATCGCGGGTGAGGCTATACGAGCGAAGCCTGACGGGAGCAGGCTAAAAAAGCTCATTTTTCGTATTATTGATAAATTTGAATGTTTATTAAAAACAAAAAAATCAATATTAATACGTTTCTGTATTCTGGTGAGTTATCCTTCTGACTTTGTGTACGAGTGCGGTTCATTCTCTACTTAAATACTTCTTGATTTTTATAACTGTTATTAACATACATAAAATAAACTTATATGCCCAAAACCTTGTGTTAAAAGCAATTTTAAAGAGTTACTTTTTATTAAAATGTTTGTCAATAGCATCAATATAAAGTTTCAGTTGATATATTTAATCAAAGAATTAATTAGTTAATTAGTAAGTGGGGCTATGCCGCATCTTACATAATATCTTTGCTTAGTAATTGTGTTGATTAAGGGTTAACTGCACGCAAACAAGAAATTAATATGTTGAAGAATTTGTATTTGAAGCAAAAATTTACAGTACTTCTGATTGTAATATTAGTATTCGGTATAGGTATAAGTGGATTTACATTATCTTCTCTATTGCGACAAAACGCTAGAAACGATATTGCTTCTACTGGTTTAATGCTGATGGAAGCAATGACTTCGGTTCGTAAATACACTAGTACTCAAGTTAATCCAGAACTTGTAGACAAATTAGAAACTAAATTTTTACCGCAATCTGTACCTGGTTACTCCGCGCGGGAAGTATTTGAGATACTACGGGGGAAACAGGATTATCGAGACTTTTTTTACAAAGAAGCAACGCTAAATCCTACGAATTTACGGGATAAAGCAGACAGCTTTGAGTCTAGTTTAATCGACCGTTTCAAGAGTGAAAAAAGTCTCAAACAGCTAAGTGGTTTTCGTTCGATATCAGGCAGAGACATATATTATATAGCGCGTCCCTTATCAGTTTCTGAACCTAGCTGTTTACAGTGTCACTCGACCCCAGATATTGCTCCCAAAAGCATGATTGAGCGTTACGGTAGCGCAAACGGTTTTAACTGGCAATTGAATGAAATTATCGGCGCCCAAGTAATTTCGGCGCCAGCAAGTAAAGTGATAAATAAAGCAAACAAATCATCGTTTGTAATTATTGGACTAGTATCAGGAGTTTTTATCGCGGTAATTTTACTTGTCAACATGTTCTTAAACAATCAAGTAATTCGTCCGCTGAAGCGCATAACTCGTGTAGCTGAAGAAGTCAGTACAGGTCATATGGACGTAGAATTTGAACAATACTCAAACGATGAAATTGGTAACTTAGCCAAAGCATTTAAACGAATGCAGTTTAGCTTAGAAATGGCAATGCGAAGACTCAAAAAATCACCCAGAAACACTAGGAGTTAAAAGTGCTGAGTGCTGAGTGCTGAGTAAAGATTGAAGTAACTTAGTTTCTAAGAGATGTAGAGTTTAAGAGTTAGTACTTATAACTCAGCACTCAGCACTCATCACTCAGCACTCATCACTCAGCACTCATCACTCAGCACTCATCACTCAGCACTCATCACTCATCACTCAGCACTCAGCACTCAGCACTCAGCACTCATCACTCAGCACTCATCCAATTAACTGACGTGAAAATTCGATAGCATCGCGCGAGTCTGTAATTTCTCTAGATAAAACTTGTATAAAATGGTAGTGAGAAATATCTGGATTTTCTGCTAGCACTTCTTCAACAATTAAGTTAGCCATTGGACCAATATAATAAGCTAAAGACTGTTCACAGCGCTCGATAAATTCTATCTCTAATGATGGTAATCGATGTGCTTGGTTCGAATTACGTTTGTTTGAAGTATTAGAAGTATTATTTGATGTGTTACTGGAGTTACCATAAGGATTATCAAAAGTATTATTTGATACATCATTAGATATGTTATTAAAAGTATTGTGCGATGGAATATTAATAAAAGTATTTTCTTCCTGGCTTTGAGTGAATTGTAGTTCTTGCCAAGGTACATTGGGTGATTGTGAACGCAACTGGGCAGGAATATCGGAAGAAGGCACCTCTATTTTGGGCAGTAACGAATAAGGTAGATTAATCTCGTTTTTTTGCGCTTCGGTGGATAGTACTTCTTTTGCCTCTAATTTTTCGAGGTGTTGAAGAACTTCTACTGCTGACTGATGGCGGTCTTTGGGAATATCTATAAGCATTTGATCTAGAATTTGGGCAAAACTATCACCGACATCAGTATATAGTCGCCATTTCCACTCTAATGAATATTGATCCATCAAAAACGATGGGTCACGACCCGTTAGTAAAACAACTGCTGTTACACCTAAAGCATATAAATCACTACTAGGAGAACACATCCCGATGCTTATTTGCTCGCGCGGTGCATATCCGACTTTTCCAACCAAGGACATTTTGCCGACAAAACTTACCTGCTCGCCGTTATTTGCTTCGTTAAGGTCAGCAACTTGTTTCCCAACCCCAAAATCGATTAATACAGGCAAATCCTTACCTGAAGGCAACATAATATTATCAGGAGAAATATCGCGATGAATAATATTATGTTCGTGAACATACTCAAGAACAGGTAATAATTTATTCAGCCATTCGATAACTTCCTTCTCAGTAAAAACTTTCTCCTGCTGTTGCCGTTCGCGCAGCAAAGCAGAATAAGTCTTACCGTCAACATATTCCTGCACCAAAAATAATCTGCCTTCACACTCAAAACACGCCAAAAAACGAGGGATTTGTGGATGTTCGAGTTGGTGCAATATCTTGGCTTCACGTTTAAATAAATTACGGCATTTTTCTATACCGCTTTCACCCGTACCAATTGGTGCAAACTCTTTGAGGACACAAGCTTCATTAAAGCGACGTGTATCAAAAGCCAAGTAAGTTCTTCCCAGTCCTCCTTGTCCAAGTAGCTTTTGAATTATGTAACGGTTATCTATTAGTGTTCCAGCAGGAATTTCTGAACCTGCCAAAGGTACCCCAGACATAAAATTATACTCCTAACTATGGAGATGCGATTGGTGTTGTGGGTTGTACTAATACAACGGGGGTTTGGTTAACTTTTTCCTCGAATGGTTTAACTTTTTGGACTAGTTTAATAAATTGCTCGTAATTAGGGATTTTAGCAGCAGGCGCATACCCAGCATCAGCGATAATACCGGGAGGCGCCTCACGCATTGATTTTTGAATGACAGCAAGAAGATTAGGGTCAATATTTGGTGCTGCTAATACAACTCCTGCTGGTATCCAACGACTTGTATGTAAAATTCGGAACTTAGTTTGTGGAAATTCGCGTTTCCCTGTTTCAAAATCGCTTTCTGACATTGCGATAGCTTCAACAGTTCCATCGCTCAACCAGGTTAATGCCACTTTTGGAGTTGGCGCCGACTTAATTTGTGCTAAGGTCATTCCATACAAATCGTATAGCGGCACATAAAAACCAGCAGCAGAACCAGTTTTGCCTAAAGCAATAACTT
This sequence comes from Calothrix sp. CBUCES-K 9914, assembly GCF_059640475.1. NCBI lineage: Bacteria > Bacillati > Cyanobacteriota > Cyanophyceae > Nostocales > Calotrichaceae > Calothrix > Calothrix sp. CBUCES-K 9914. The sequence goes on along the minus strand of NZ_JBXXZH010000054.1, from coordinate 30,373 downwards.
TATTTGCCAAGTCGCCAATTTTTTGATAAGGTCTATCATCGCGAACCAAGATTAACGAACGCTGTGTGCTGCTTACACCCTCCATCGAAAAAATAGGTTTATATTGCGATGACACAATGGCAATTGCTGCTAGTCCAGGTGGTGCAAAAACAATTTCCCAGTTTTTACGTTCTACTTGTGCTACTGCTTGCAATTCATTATAGGCAGGTTCCAGTTCAACAATTTTCCTAGTTTTGGTCGCGATATAGTCCTTAAATTGTTCGTATTTAGAAAGTAAGTTGGCGCCTTCACCGTAGCTAACAACACCAATACTGAGCTTATCGATATTCGAGTCGTCATCCGGCACGTTCTTAGTTTCGCATCCTATCGCAAACAGTCCAATAATTAGAACTTGCAGCAGCAGAACGCGCGATAAACTCATAAATTTCATTACAGAGAGTGAGTTATAGCGTGATGATTAATTATTTATCTGAATGACAGTTGAAATGAAATACTAATTAAATAAATATACTTTGCAATATTTTGTTAAAAAAGTGTTATAAATTACTAATATAATATGTTTTTAATTGTCATTTTTAATTATTTGAATTGTTAATCAGTAACAATTAGAGACCGGATTAATACGGTCTCTACAGATGTTAATTTAGGATCTAATTATATTTCTGGCTCAATCCCCATTGCTCGCAATTGGTTTGCTAATCTTTCAGCACGCTGGCTTTCTTGTTCGGTACGCTGACGTTCAAGTTCAACCTGTTCGGTGCCCCAAAGCAGAAGATTTCCTTCTTCATCCCACCAGCGCAACCAGTAGCCAGTTCGGTTTTCTTTGGTTCCTTGCCATACTCCAAGGAAAAGGTTCATTTGAGAAACCCAATAACGATTATTTTGGTCAGCGTCTTGTATGGTGTACTTTCCAGAAGTATTTAGAACGTAAAACTCAATACCACCTGTATCAGGCTGAAATATCACATAGTTACTCACCTTTAAAATGGTCTCGTAAAAATACCATTTGCCTGGTGGGTAAGTTGGTTTTACAGAATACTCATTGCCTTCGGTATCAGAAACAAATTCTATAACAATTACAGGCATATCACCTTGTAAAGTCGGTGTATAACTGCGCTCTACTTCGCTTCTATGTACGATAATATTAGGTATATATGCCCAATCAGGTGCCTTAACTATAACTCGACCATTTACTTTGACGCATATACCATAATTAGTAGGAGTTAAAGCATTTGCTGGCAGTTTACCATTCATTTCCAAAATTTCTGACAATGCTGCTGCAAGTGGGGGTTGGTTGATGTTATCCACTGGTTCGTCAGGTAACACGTAATCATCTGGTAGTTTTTCCCACGTCACTTGTAGTTGGGCAACAGGAGATTTTATCATGACTTTTTTCCAATTGAGTACAAATTGTTAAGGAAAAACTCTGTAGATATATTTACAGTAAGTTGCCTTCTAATAAACCAAAGCTTGTGTCTGTTTTTAAACTGTACTACTAATTGTACAAAACTTAAATTTATATCACTGCACAGGCATCCTTGCCTGTGCTACAAAACTTAAAAATCAGTACTTTCGACTTCATCGTCATCATCGGGGGCAAAATCTTCAACGCTGAGTGATTGTTGAGGTATTGCGGCAATGATGGCATCGATTACTTTTGCTACTGGTATAATTTCGATATCTAAATCGGGGAATTTTTGACCTTTTGGTACAATCGCGCGTTTGAATCCAAGTTTTGCAGCTTCTTTGAGTCGCATTTCCATTTGCGAGACAGGACGGACTTGACCTCCTAAACCAACTTCACCAATTAGCACTGTACTCGAATCTACTATTCTGTCTCGGAAACTCGCGACTAAAGCTATTGCCACTCCTAAGTCAACAGCAGGTTCTTCAACGTTTAAACCACCTACTGAAGCAACATAAGAATCTAATTTTGACATTGGAATTCCAACTCGTTTTTCCAACACCGCAAGAATTTGCACTAGACGGTTATAGTCAATACCTGTTGTTGAACGACGTGGAGATGAGTAACTCGTAGGACTTACCAACGCTTGTAGTTCTACTACGATGGGACGTGTTCCTTCACAAGCTACAACTATTGCACTTCCAGGCGCCGGGTCATCACGGTTTCCCAAAAATAATTCCGATGGGTTGGGTACTTCTCTGAGTCCGTTAGCGACCATTTCAAAAATACCAATCTCGTGAGTGGCGCCAAAACGGTTTTTAACGGTACGAAGCAAACGGTGTGAAGCAAACCTGTCACCCTCAAAATACAATACTGTATCAACAAGGTGTTCTAATACCCTAGGACCTGCAATAGCACCTTCTTTCGTTACGTGCCCAACTATCAACATCGTGATATCTTCGTGTTTTGCGACTTTCATTAGCGCAGCAGTGCATTCCCGTACCTGTGCTACTGAACCTGGCGCCGAAGCTAGACTTGGAAAGAATACTGTTTGAATACTGTCTATCACCGCTAAATCCGGTTTTAGTGAATCTATTTCGCGTAGTATTTCTTCTAAATCGGTTTCTGGCAATATATATAAGTCGGCATCGATTGACTTGGGCGTTTCTATTAGCGTTTCTATTGGCGTTTCTATTGGCGTTCCGACTACAGTTATTTCTTGTAACTTGCTAGCTCCATTCCCATTCTCACTGTTACTCTCATTGTCGTCAGGCACTTCAAGACCATTTATTTTTGAAACTCCCAAGCGTGACGCGCGCAGTTTGACTTGCTGTCCAGATTCTTCTCCAGAGACGTACAAAATGCGGTAACGCTGCGCTAACTCATTAGATACCTGTAAAAGCAACGTTGATTTACCAATACCTGGGTCTCCACCAATGAGAACCATCGAACCAGGTACTACACCTCCACCAAGAACACGGTCGAGTTCTCCATATCCTGAAGGTAAACGTAAAACTTGACGGTCGCTTATTTGGTCGAACTTGAGGGACGCGCGTGCTTTTGGAGGTTTATTAGGTGCTTTACTAGTACCAGATTGATTGTGCCAGCTACCCACACCTCGACTCGGTGAAGCATCACTTGCCGACTGGTTTGAAACCTGCTCTTCGAGGGAGTTGTAAGTTCCACAAGCTGGACACCGACCGAACCATTGCGGTGATTCACAACCACATTCATTGCAAACGTAAACTGTACGAGTCTTTGGCATTTTAATTTAGTTAAATTTTCTTAATTTTTCCTTAAGTTTCGAGCGCAAAGTAAAAGCTAGGAATTACAAGGCTTGTAGGTTTTATTAACGAATAATAAGAATGATATCTTAATAATATGGTAGTAAAAATTAATGATGAAAAATTTAGTTAAGGAGCGTTGAGAAACTTGGAAAGTCATAAAGAGAAAATCCTAGTGGTTGACGATGAGGCTAGTATTCGTCGAATATTGGAAACGCGCCTTTCGATGATTGGCTACGATGTAGTCACCGCTGGGGATGGTGAAGAAGCTTTAGAAACGTTTCGTAAAGCAGAACCTGACTTGGTAGTTTTGGACGTAATGATGCCAAAGCTAGATGGCTATGGAGTTTGCCAGGAATTACGCAAGGAATCAGATGTACCTATCATTATGTTAACAGCCCTTGGAGATGTGGCTGACCGTATTACAGGGCTGGAATTAGGTGCTGATGACTACGTAGTTAAGCCTTTTTCACCGAAAGAACTCGAAGCTCGAATTCGCTCTGTACTTCGTAGAGTCGATAAAACAGGAGCTTCAGGAATTCCAAGTTCAGGCGTGATTCATGTCAGCACAATAAAAATTGATACTAACAAGCGTCAAGTTTATAAAGGTGATGAACGCATTCGCTTGACAGGAATGGAGTTTAGCTTACTCGAATTACTCGTGAGTCGTTCTGGGGAAGCGTTTTCTCGGTCGGAAATTTTGCAGGAAGTTTGGGGGTATACACCCGAACGTCACGTTGATACGCGCGTAGTAGACGTACATATTTCTCGACTCCGGGCAAAACTCGAAGACGACCCCAGCAACCCAGAATTGATATTAACAGCACGAGGTACCGGCTACCTTTTTCAACGTATCACCGAGCCAGGTGAAGAGTAGGCTGCGTGATACTATGTAGCGTCACGCACCTGACTTCATAAATCTTCTCCCAACAATAATAGTTAAGAATTATGAAGGCTTGATTAGATAACAGTAAATTGAGATTCATAATTCTTAACTTTTAGCTTTATGAGTCACAAACGCGCCTTCCTTATAACTCTTTGTAAAGACCGAATTAATTCGGTCTCTACTGTCTCTGTGGTAAAAATCTGTACCACCAAAATTAATGTAGGTGTTTATGGCAAAAGAAGACCAAAATCGTGTGATTAGGCGCCTACCATTAGTTGTAGGTGGGTTAGGCGCCATATTATTGTTCATAAATAGAGTATTTACACCAGAACTAACTAACTCCCAATCGCGCGCTGATGTTTTGGGAGTAATACTGAGTGCGCTATTAATACTGACAGGGATGTTGTGGCAGCAGGTACAACCACGTACTCCTGATGCTGTTGAGCTAATAGGGGAAGAAGGGTTTGAGCTAGACCCACTATTACCTGAGCAAGTTAAAAATGAATTAGCCTGGGCTACGCGGTTATTGCTACTCAACACAATAACGCGCTCGATTGTAATCGTATATAAAGGTAAAGTTTTATTGCGGCGAGGAATTCTGAGTCCAAAATCAGAAGTCAAACCAGGAGCAATACTAGACCGGGTACTTGAAAAACAAAAGCCAGTTTACCTAGTAGATGTCAAAGCTTACCCAGGAAAAATAGAGTTTGATTACTTACCTGAAAACACGCAAGGAATAATTTGTCAACCAATTACTAAAGATGGTGCGATGATATTAGGCGCCAGCGCACCCCGTAGTTACACAAAGCTTGATGAAAACTGGATAGCTGGAATTGCCGATAAATTAGCTGTTAGTCTGGAAGAGTGCTGAGTGCTGAGTGCTGAGTGCTGAGTGCTGAGTGCTGAGTTATGAGTGCTGAGTGCTGAGTGCTGAGTGCTGAGTGCTGAGTGCTGAGTGCTGAGTTTAACTCCTAACTTCTAACTCCTAATTCCTAACTTTTTATGCAAATTATTTATTGGTCGCTGATAGCTGTAATGATAATTGGTGTGGTCGGCGCCGTTGTTCCTGCCTTACCTGGAAGCAGTTTGATTTTGATTGCTATTATCATTTGGGGTGTGGTGCAAAAGTCTTTTACTGCAATTAGTACTCCACTTATTGTTACAGGTATAGTTTTACTATTGAGTATTGGCGTTGATTTCTTGGCAGGTTATATAGGTGCCAAGAAAGCAGGTGCTAGTCAATGGGGACAAATTGGCGCCTTTGTTGGTTTGATAGTTGGTTTTTTGGGTTTATTACCTGCGCTTCCTTTCGGTGGTCCATTGTTAGGTATGTTACTTGGACCATTGTTAGGAGCAATTATTGGCGAGTATTTATATTGTAAAAATATTCAAACTGCGGTTAAAGCTGGTATTGGTATTGTTGTTGGTACTGTGGTTGGAAATTTGATTCAAGGATTACTCGCTATCGCCGCAGTTGCCGTATTTATTTACTCCACCTACCCCCAAGTTTTTAGTTAACCCGTAGCACAGGCATCTCGCCTGTGCAGTTATTTAGTACTAACCAATACTTACTTTTTTGCGTTGACAGGCGCCAAACATACCAGCAACAGCCAATGCACCTAAGCTAATAACTGTGCTGGGTTCAGGAACACTTGCACGCATTGCAACACCATCACCAGTGTTAGGAAAATTGCTGTTAGGACCAGGGTTGCCAAGTTGAATTTCAAACGAGTTAACATTGTAGATTGTGATTTTTTGTCTGTTACCATCGGCACCAGCAGCAGCGATAATTTGGGGGTTAAGTTCTACATCGTTAACTTTCAAAATTCTGGTTTTATCTGCGTCTTCGACATCGAATAAATCAAAAGTCACAGAAGCAACAGTTTTATCAAGAAAATTAAATAAGAATCTACCAACTTCTAATTGACCATTTTCAACAGCATTACCAGTAAGTGGCATTGCGACAGCACGGAACCAGTTTTCACCAGGAGTGGGGTTTGTACCTGCATCTGTTGTGCCAAATGTAATACCAAGTCCGTAAGTATTCGGAGTATCGCGGTTGTCAACGAACAAGCGGCTTAGACCTAAGTTAGAATCGTAATCTAAGCTGGTGACTTCAAAAGTAAAAGGTGATTGAACTGCATTAGTAGTATCAATACATTTAGTCGGATCAATACAGCCAAGGTTAGTAGTTTTAATTTCACCCTCAGTACTAGGAACTAAAGAAACGGCTTTTGCAGCAGGAGCAAAAGTAATAACACCTAAACCGAAAGTAACGGCTGCAAGAATTTTGGCGGATAACATAGCTTTTTGCACGGTTTGATTTTAAAATAATTTACGTATTTATTTCAGGTTGCACACTAGATTTTGCTCTGCGTGTTTTCCCCGTTTGATATTTGTATGTTATTTCCGCCTAAGTGCAATCGTCATCCCTTTTCTACAAGGTTTACTTCAACTTAATACTGGTAATAATTTTCGGAAAATTACTTAATAGCTATGTAGTATTTAATGCTGGTAAATTGAAAAAGTAAGCAAAAAAAGTCCGAGGCTTAATGCTTTCACTAATAAAAAATAAAACTTTGTATTATCTTTGTAAAATTTTCTAATAATAAACAGCATCGTCAATCCATTTTCAGCAAAAAAATTAAGCAATGCCAATAATTAGGGTGGGCAAGGATGCCCACCCCACAATTGCAGGTTAATTTAATTTTTGGAAATTCCTAATTAATTCATGACTATATATCTACTAGGCAGTTCTTTTGGCTTCAGCGGCAACAGCTTCTACTTCGTCGTTGCTTAAAGACTGCAATATCGAGTTTGCTTGTTCTCCACCTAGAAGACGTAAAGCAAGGACTACTCGATGACGAATTTGCCAGTCAGGATTTTCTGCAAGTGGTGCTATTAAAGAAACAGCTTCGAGGTTCCCTAACTCACCTAGAGCGCTAATGGCGGAAATTTTAACTAATTCATTACTTGAGTCGAGTGCTTCTTTTAGCAACTCAAACCCCCGTGGTTCCCCTAATGCTCCTAATGTGGCAATTACGCTAAGTTGTACAATCCATTCGCTTGTGCTGTGATATAGCTGATTCAATTCATCGTATGCTGTTACTAACTTTAAGGCGCCTACACAGTCAGCAGCAGCAGCTTGAACGTCGGGTTCTGGGTCTTGCAACATGCGACGCAATATTGACAGCGATAAATCTAAATCTTGTCCACCCAAAGTATCCATCTGACTCACTGCTGAATACCGAACGCGCGTATTCGAGTCATTCATTGCAGATTGTATCAACTCAAAACCAATTTTTGGCTCCAAGTCTCTAATTAAGTTCACCGCGCGTAGACGGTCACCTAAATTTTCTGAACTAAGCATCTGCTTAACTTCGTCAGGTGTAACGCTCATTAAAAATCTCTCTCTTTTAAAACTTCTTTGAATAGGTGAGGGTAAATATACTAGTAAATTAACTACTAGCCATCGCGCGGATGATGTCACCTCGTGTGAGAATACCAATCACTTGACCCTCGCTGTCAAGTATCGGCAGACGGTGAATATTTTTGTCGTGCATAAGTTTGGCAGCATCACGCAGCGACTTATCTGGAGATATAGTAATAGGGTCTTTGCTCATTACCTCTCCAACCGTTTGCCCAAGCGCTTTATGCAAATCGCGTTCGTATGTGGCAGGATTTTGTAAATAAATCACACTATCGAGAAACATAATATAGGCAGGTGGTGTTACACCTGTTTCCTGCCACATCAAATCTGTCTCCGAAATAATGCCTACGAGTTTGCCACTATCGTCTACAACGGGTAGTCCGCTGATTCGACGCTCTGCTAAAATCTTTATTGCTTCGGTTAAGGTAGTTTCACGTCGAACAACAACTGGGTTGTGGCTCATCACATCGGCAACGGTTTTAGACATGCAATCAATATTCCTATGCGTTCTTGCATTACTGAGTAAAGACAAGACCCTGTATATAGTCTTCACATAAATTGTAGAAAAATTTTCACCCGCTTAAGATGTGGAAACCCGGTTTCTGAATTATCGTAACTATTCGTAACTATTTGTAATTATTTGAAACGAAAAAGTGCATAAATATATAGACAAGTATAAACTTGTATAAAAAGCCTTAAAAATTTGTTTTTATTGCTAACCCTGTTAAACCTATATATATAAATTAAAAATGCAAACAAGAGCGCGATTCAAACCCCAAACTCTAACTCTACCTACTTTTACTTGTATTGGCGAAGAACGTTTACACCGCAAGCAGCGTCTCGCCGCAACCCTCCGACTCTTTTCTAAATATGGTTTTGATGAAGGTGTTGGTGGACATATTAGCGCACGTGACCCAGAACACTTGGATCATTTCTGGGTAAATCCGTTGGGGATGCATTTTAGAGAGATTAAAGCTAGTGACCTTATTCGTGTTAACCACATGGGCGAAGTAGTCGAAGGCTATAACCCGGTTAACAAAGCTGCATATATTATACATTCCCAAATTCACGCCGCACGTCCTGATGTAATAGCTGTTGTTCATACTCATTCCATTTATGGCAAAAGCTGGTCGTCAAGTGGGCGCCCACTCGACCCACTCAGCCAAGACGCTTGTGCTTTTTACCAGCACCATACTGTCCATGAATATAATGACGAAGTTTTAGGCGTTGAAGAAGGTAGACGTGTCGCTCTAACTCTAGCTGACAACAAAGCTTTGATTATCAAAAATCGTGGTTTACTAACAGTTGGTCACTCAGTTGATGAAGCTGCATGGTGGTTCATATCAATGGAGCGTAACAGTCAAGCGCAATTACTCGCTGAAGCTGCTGGTAAACCCAACTTTATCAACCACGACTCAGCTACTTTAGCACGTCATCAAGTCGGTTCACATTATACGGGTTGGTTTAGTTTCCAACCCCTATACGATATGATTGTCCGACAACAACCCGAATTATTAAATTAATATTTATACATCACTATATATCAATCTAACTTTTAACAGTAGGCGCCTTTATTGCATCAACCATAATTTGGTGAATATGCGACTGGTCTATAGCACCTTTAATTCCAGGTATCGAAACTGTTTGTGCGGCACCTCCGGGTGGGTGGTCTGTAAATGTAACATTTTTGCCAATATATTTATCAAAGCTGACAACATCACCTTGATAGTAGACAGGCACTAAGTGATTACTATGATTACCCCAGCCATATTTAATACTGTTATCACTACCCCAAAAATGCGCGGCTTCAGTTGGTATATGTTTGTTATAAGTTAAATCCTCGGCGCCGACTTGAGTTATTAATTCGGGAAAGTTTGGATTGAGCGTTAAATAATGGTCATGGTCAGCAGTGACGATTAGCAAATTCTTTTTCCAACCACCGTTATTATTAATCCAACTCACGACGGCGCCAACAGCTTTATCAAAGTCTTTAACCGTACCAATTAGATTGTCCATATTATCATCGTGACAAGCCCAGTCGATATCCCCACCTTCAACCATCAGCCAAAACCCATCAGGGTCTTTACCCAAAACAGTTAAGGCTGCCTGAGTTAAATCAGATAAAGTAGGGTTTTCGTTGGTTTCTCTTTTGATAAAATCGGCATCGGTTTCACCTGGTAATAAAGGGCGTATTTTGTCAGGTTGAGGAATTTGTTTATTTTTACTCGCGGTAGAATATACCGAAGCACTATCAAATCCAGTACTGCTGTAATCACCGTTCGCCGTGCTAAAAGGTAAATTACCGCTTTGTCCACGGGCGCCATATAATCCCAAAAGCTTTTCGTGTTTATTGGGGTCAAGAGATTTAGCAGTTTCCAATAAAGTTTTAGCAGCGTTGGGTCCTCGTTCTACAAAGGTGTAACCATAGGAGTTATTCTTGGGATTAGCTTTGAACTCCTTATAAGTTGACTCCATCATATATATATAGTTATTAAATCCTCCTAAAGCTGTTTTGTTATCCAAGTCAAGCGGATGACCACCACCTAATAGCACAGTCGGCTTGAAGATTCTTAGCGTTTGTTGGAGAATATTATCTAGGTCAGCATTAGGAGCATCATACTTGCTGCGTCGATTTACAAAAGAAGCAGCGGCGCCAGGTGTTGCGTGGCTAATGGGGACTGAAGTAACTAAACCTGTAGATTTACCTTTGAGTGCAGCAAGTTCAAGAATAGTAGTTTGGCGCCTTTCATAAATATCTACACCCATCGCGTTGTTATAAGTTTTAACGCCTGTGTAAAGAGTTGTAGCAGTACCCGCCGAATCAGGATAATTTATTTTGATATACTCTTTGTCGTTACCGGGTGTCCAAGGATTTACACCACCGCGCGCTGGGTCATAGCCAACCAAATTACCACCGTTGGTAATGCTGGGGTTTTTACTGTCAGTGTTATTGAATGCTGGTTTGAAAACAAAGCCAGACGTGACGGGACTTTTGCCAGTTTCAAAATTTGATTCATCAAGGGCTGAGTTATTAGGGGAAAACGAACCATCTTTGCCCTGTATGAGCGTACCGTAAGTAGTCGCCCAAGTATAACCCTTAAGCTTTTGAAAATTTAAACCTTGTCCTTTACCGGATGTATACATAGGAGCGCCGTTTCCAACTGCACCAGCGCGCGCCATTTGCCATCCCATACCATCGCCAATCATTAATATTACATTGATACCGTTACCGCGCGTTTGCTTGGAAAGAAAAGGCACACAGCCAAACGCGACAAATGTTATCAAGACAGCAGATGCCATCAAAGCCATCCATTTCCTATGTTTCCGACGTATTGCAATCATTTGAGTCACCATGAAATTGTCGAATCCTATTTTCCCATTGTTCAAGAAAATTATTAACTAAAGGTTAAATAGATGATCCGATAGGCGCCTGCCATAATAAAACTACAAGCCAAAAAGATAACAGAATTAATATAAACCAACGGTGCCGAATTCCAAACCAACGTATTTTTGTAGAAGTGATTTGCTGTTGTATAAATTTAAGCATTTGGTGATATCAATTTTACAGTCAACTACAACAGCAAAATATACTTTTACTGAAACATCCGTTAGAAGTAGGGTGCGTTACGCTACCAATAACTGCGCTTCTTTGTAAAATGTTAGTGGCGTAACGCACCATACAAATATTGTTATAATTTAGGCATCGTTCCTCAATCACAAATTTTACATTTAAAGGCTAATTGAATATGAATACCCTTGAGGCTTCTAAAACATTGGAGGATAAGATATTAGAAAAAATTACGCTTGCTGATGATGAAGTCTTTATACGTAAGGATTTTAAGGACATTGGTGACTATAACAGCGTTAGAAAATATTATTGTTACAAATAAACTATCAATTTATCTGAGATTCAACCGCTTGAGCGTTTACAAAGAGCGTCTTCATGCTTAAAAAATAACCCTATTTATGAACAAGAGTATCAAAGCTTTGTCATTGCTATGTCTTATGCAGGTGAGGATGAAAAGTTATCATTTAAAAAAGCTGTATCAAGGCTTGATAATATAATAAATAGCTTAAATAACATTGTTTAACTTGTAGGTTGGGTTCCTCGCAATGCGCGTAACCCAACACTCAAGGGAATATAAGCATATTAGCTTCACTCATTAACTATTCTCCAAAATGAATCAGTACACACATTGATGTCAAAGCCATCACATAAAGAACGTTCATTACGAGAAGCATTAAATACTTCAACAAAAATTCATGGAAAAAATATCTTATAAACTTTTATACATCTTTTTAGATAACATTGGTATCAATAAATGTGTATATTTTTTTATTTTTTTTGAATTGGTATTTGAAATTACAAAAACCGTAAATTAACAAGTAAAGATTCAGATAAAATTGCGACTTTTTTAATTGCGTCAAGTCAAATACTTGTTATAGTTGGTAAAGATTTTGCGAAATCTATCTATAAGCAACACGTGAATCGAGTCGCTAATCATAGGACGCTATCCGGATTGAGCGGCAAAAAAACGAAGTAATTGCTGAGGATACAGAGTAATCTGTAGTACATCAGTATAATTGTAAAATAAAGAAAAATTTCAAGACAAGAGGAGTGACATGGAACTAAACCAAGGACTTTTAGACCCAACCAAAAAACAAATGGTTGTTGATGACTGCTGCAACATGATTGAAACCCAGCTTGCTTCAAAGTCAGGTATTAGTGGTATGGCATTAAAAGCCGCTTATGCTGCTCTTAAGGGAATTAAGCCTGGATATGTTAACGGCGCCGTAGAGCAACTTTTACCAGAATGCTTTACAGCTATTGACCCGATATGGAATGAAGGTATACAGAATGGTGACCCAGTGGGACATTTGGCAGCAAGTAGTTCTGTAACAGCAGACGCATTGCTTAATATAGTTGATGGGAAAGTCAAGAACTCAAGTCGTCAAATTGTCAAGGGAACATATGAAAAGCTTCGTGGTTCAGCCAAGAAGCACGTGGAAGAAGCAGTGCCAGATTTTGCCAAGGTAATTGACAAATATACTAAAGCATAGTAATCAATCCCCCCAACCCCCCTTATTAAGGGGGGCTTTAAATCTTGTTCCTTATCTAAGATGAGGCTTTAAATCTTGTTCCCCCCTTATTAAGGCTTTCAAGGGGGGATCAAAATCTGTAAATCAAGCTATAGGTTCTTCGTTTGCTTCCGATGGTTCGGAAAAATGGTTATCAATCAAATTTAGAACTGGAACAAGGGATAGCAGCATCAAAGCTGAATAAATATCACCACCCCAACTATCATGTAGCCATTTAAATAATCCTTCTTGACCAGTTCCGTGAAAAAACGTTAGAAGTGTGTTGCGGATAATATTAGCAGCAACGCTGATCACAACTGCGCTACAGAGAAACCAAAGGACTTTACGACGTGAGGCAATGGCGCCTGTCCAGTGTAGCAGCATCAAACATACATATAGCGTTGTGAACATCATTTTTAAGCCAGCACAGTACGGCGCCACTTCAACAACCCGACCACCAACATATAGATATATACTGTCAACATTAATATTCATCCCTAACTGGTTCAATATAAAACCAGCTGTACCAGCAATAAAGCTTTGTAGTGGTAAGGTAAACGGAGCAATGAGATACGGTAGTGAATTAGGTGTTGCGAGAAATACTAGGATTAAAGGAAACCATTGCAGTTTCAACCCGGCTCGACCTTTTAGCCATAGACATAAGCCAGTTAAAATAATCGGAAGCGACAGGTTTACCATTTCAGTGATGCCGCTAGTGTAAAAAAACGCACCCAACAATAATAAAACGGCGCCAAGCGGATGATTACGCGGAGGTAGTCTGTACCATAATTTTCTATTTAACCAAGCTAGGTATGCAGCAAAGGGTAAACCAATCAAGCCGTGGCTAAAATACTCATGTTCGGTACTAATGGTTTTATTAATCCAACCATCGCACCAGTGCAAAAGTATAGGAGCATATAGCAGTACCAATATACCAACTATGGCGAAGTTGAATAACTCTGTTGGGTTTGTAGTTCTAAATTGGCGTTGATACATGGTAAGGAGTAAGGGAGTGAGGAACTGTCTCGGAGATCGCTGCAACTACTTCTTTAACTTGACTTGGAGTTAAACCTGGGTACATAGGTAATGAAAGTATTTGTTTTGCCAATGCTTCAGCATGGGGAAAATCACCTATTTGATAACCAAGATTATTAAATGCGGGTTGAAGGTGGCAAGGAATGGGATAATGAATGCCTGTTTGGATTCCAACTTCAATGAGTTTTTGCTGCAAGTCTTGGCGTGATACTGGACATTCTTCAGTAATTCTAACAACGTATAAGTGATATACATGTCCAGAGCCGCTTTGATTTTGCATCGGCACTATCCCCTTTGCTGCTAACGGCGCCAGTTCTGAATCATACAGTTGGGCAATTACAGAACGCTCGTGGTTCCATTGAGCTAAGTGTGGTAGTTTTTCTAACAGTACTGCTGCTTGAAGGGTATCCAAACGGCTATTTGTACCTGGGTCGGTGTGATAATATTTATAAGAGGCACCATAGTTACGCAAGCGCGTCATCTTTTGCGCGACTTCCGCATCGTTAGTCAGCACAATTCCTCCATCACCAATAGCACCTAAGTTCTTACTAGGATAAAAGCTGAATGCTGCTGCACTTCCAACTGAACCCGCACGATATCCATCACGGTTAGCTAAATGCGCTTGTGCTGCATCTTCAAAAATTAATAGGTTGTGTCTAGCTGCAAAACTTAATAGTTCTAAGGGTGATACCATTTGTCCATAAAGATGGACTGGAACAATTGCTTTTGTTTTAGGTGTCACAGCTAGTGATGCTGCATTCAAGTCAATTAAAGCGGTTTCGGGGTCGCAATCTACAAAAATAGGCGTAGCACCTGCTCTGATTACCCCTATTAAAGTTGCCACAAATGTATTAGCAGGCAAAATTATTTCGTCACCGGCGCCAATATTTATTGCCTGTAACCCCAAAGCAATAGCATCAGTTCCAGAAGCAACTCCAATTCCAAATTCTACTGAAGATGCTGCTGCAAAGGCTTTTTCAAATTCAGTCAGTGCTTTACCTAAAATAAAATCTCCGGAGCGCAACACGGACTGTATAGCAGAATTTATTTTGTTTTGAATAGGTAAATGTTGGAAATTTAAATCTACAAAAGGAATTTTAACGTTCATATTATTCAAATAACTGAAATTGAGTAAAATACTTTGCTGAAATGACCTTCAACGAAGCTCTAAATCTATATTTGACTGAGCATAGGTTACTCGATAGGTCATCAATATAAAGAAAATGTAAATTTTTTATTAAGCTTGAGTTTTATTTGCTTTTTCTTTTGTAATTAGATGTATTTTTATGTTTTTGAGGCAAATAATATGCAAGCTCAGTTTATATATATTACATAATATATATAGCTCCTTATTGATAAATTATTAGATATTTCTAGAACTAGAAAATATAGTTTCCTAATTAATAATTAGCACAAAACATTCACTAACCTACCTCAGTAATAACAATGATATTTTAAATACTAAAATTACAAGTACAATTCTAAGTAAATTTATTTTGACTACCGTATATTTATTTAAATGATAGCAATATATAAAACATATACGTCACGGAATATTGCTGAGGTAGCAACGAGCTGCGTAGTTCAGGTTTCGATTTACAGGATGTTAATGATTATTTTTATATTTGTAGTGGCGTTCGAGATGCTACAAATCAAAAGCGTCTGTGTTCGGGGATTTAAGGCGTTTTTTATCGTGTAGCAAACAGTACTTTAAATCGTGGACTTGAAATGGTTTAAAAAAAATACAGAAGAATTGTTTGTCTGGGATGAAAATGGGGAATGCTTAAAAATAGGAATAACCAGTACTTTCGCTTGGTTATATGAAATACACTATCGAGTACTTATCCAGGTAACAGTGGTAATGTTAGAGCCGGAACACAAATTATTAAGTATAAAGGAAGGTTGGAGTACTTCGGACTCTCGGGAGCAAAAACGTCTCAAAGCCTTATCTGAGTTAGGTTTACGCCAGCATGAGACGATTCCAGTGTTTGAGGAAGCGACTCAAACAGCTGCCCATTTTCTCGAAGCTCCAATCTCACTACTAGGGTTTATTGACCAGGAACGTCACTGGTTTAAATCCGCAGTCGGTTTATCTCGTTTGGGATTAATGAACCAACTTGCACAAGCGCGAGCTTTACCGCGTCGGGAATCTTTCTGTGCGCTTGTAGTTGATAGCAATCAAATTATTGTTATTAACGATACGCATAAATACTCAAGCCCCGAACTTGTAACAACCAAGCTTGTGCAAGAATACGGAGTTCGTGCTTATCTGGGGGCGCCATTAATCGATGCTAGTGGTAATTGCTTAGGAACGCTAGCAGTTTTTGACCTTGTACCACGTAGTTTCACTTCGCGAGATATCGAATTTTTACAAATCATCGCGCGCTGGAGCATGAGCGAGTTCGAGCGTAACCGCTTGTTACAATCATCTACTGGTGAAAAAGGACATGGTGACTCAGGTTGGGCACAACAACCTATTAGCAGCAAAGAAATCAAGCTGACGGCGCCAATTTTACAAAAAGACCTTAAAAACGACGGCACGACAAACCAACTTAAACTCGAACTGTTATCGCAATTAACACACGAGTTGCGTACCCCATTAACTTCAGTACTGGGAATGGCGAGTGTGTTAGGACGGGAAATCTACGGTCCATTAACAACAAAACAGCGTGAATACCTCGAAATTATTCAGCACAGCGGTCGTTATTTGCTCTCGCTCGTTAACGAAATTACCGAGTTAGGCACAATGGATAGCAATACTGACGTACTGAATGTGGCGCCAGTAGATATTGAAATGCTATGTCAACAAGCGATTAATACGCTTGAAGAAGCAGCAAATCGTCGTGAGCAAGATATACGGCTTTCGCTAGAACCTGGGCGTAATCGCATTTTACCTCTGGATAAAGATAAAGTGCGGCAAATGTTGTATCACCTGATCTTTAGTGTGATTCAGGTTTCGGCGACAGGTAGTATTGTGCGGATTCATGTCTCCTACAAAGATGATTCCCTCAACGTTACAGTATGGGTTTCTCATCCTTGGTTGGGAGATGGAATTACTGAAGTTGACCCGTATTTCCGCTTGAATCCACAGCCATTACTCGAACTGACAAGCATTGCTCAGAACTATAATATAAATTTAGATAACCAAGAAATGTCAGACGGTTCGGTAATGGTAGAGAAATCGAAAGATGCATTTGCCTCGAATAGCGCCGTTTCGTTGAATTCTAGTGAATTGGATTTAAAAGCATCAACAAGCCATATGTCGCGCGAAAGCTTAGGCTTATTGCTGAGTTGCCAGTTAGCAGAACTTCATAAAGGGCAAATTTCGATTCAGGGGTCTCTGGAATCGGGATACCGCTATGTATTATCGTTACCTATCCAAGATGTAACAGCCGAAAAGACAGACAATTAATGCTCCCAGCGCCTTGTGAGTACTAATTAACAATTTGCAGTCTATGATTATTAACTTTTTGGAACTATGCAGATTATGATTAAGTCGCACTTCCTTTGAGGGAGTAGACTTATATCGCGACGTTGTTTATGAATCTAGTTTGGCAACGATTTACATTGTCCGATTTGCCTCTAAGGCAATACCTAAGTACTAGCTACTTACACCGCTCACTGTTTGGGCTGCTGCGTACCTGGAAGCAAAGCAGCATCATAATGCAGTGGGGAGAAACAATAGCTGCGGTACTAGTCAGCTTTGTTTACGCATTAACGCCTTTTGTCACAAGCACGTTGACGGGGGTACTTTTAGGAGCATGTGCGGCTTTTTGGCTACTTTTAACAGTATCCGATGAACCAGCAGATCACAACATCCCAACTGTTACCCCCATCCACCTGCTAGTGCTGCTTTACTGGGTAGTCGCCCTCCTAGCAACAGCATTGTCACCAGTACGACAGTACGCAATCTCAGACTTCATAAATCTTAGTCTTTATCTATTACTATTTGCTCTTTGTGCCAGAGTACTTAGATTGCCTCCGTTTCGTGAGTCATTGCTTGTTTTATACCTGCTTGTGTCGCTTGTTATTAGTGTATATGGAGTCAGGCAAAAGTTATTTGGCGCCGCACAGTTAGCGACATGGGTAGACCCAGAGTCACCACTTTCTAAAAATACGAGAGTTTATAGTTATTTAGGTAATCCCAACTTACTAGCAGGGTATTTGCTGCCTGCGGTAATTTTAAGCTTGATAGCTATTTTTGCTTGGCGTGGAATCGCGCGTAAGGCGTTAGCTGCCACAATGTTGGTGATCAACATTGCGTGCTTTCGATTTGCTGACAGTCGCGGTAGCTTTATCGGGCTAGCATTAGCTTCAATAGTTCTTGTGTTACTATTACGCTATTGGTACAGTGACTTATTACCGAGGTTTTGGCGAACTTGGTTAGTGCCAATCATACTTGGTAGCTTTGTGGCATTATTTGCTGTTGCTTTTGGTATATCAGAAGAGTTTCGCCTGCGGATAGTAAGTATTTTTGCAGGTCGGGGCGATAGCAGCAATAATTTCCGAATCAACGTATGGACTGCGGTCTTCCAAATGATTCGCGACCGTCCGATAATTGGTATTGGTCCAGGTCACGCTTCGTTTAACCACGTATATCCGCTGTATCAAATACCACGTTTCACAGCATTAAGTGCGTACTCAATCATTTTAGAAGTTATCGTAGAAATGGGCTTTATTGGCTTAGGCGCCTTTCTATGGTTTTTAGTTGTCACCTTTAACACAGGTTGGCTACAGTTAAGAAAATTTCGTGCTGCCCACAACAACGATGGATTATGGTTGATAGGTGCCATAGCATCACTCGTAGCAATGCTCGGTCATGGTTTAGTAGATACAGTTTGGTATCGTCCAGAGATTAACACCTTATGGTGGTTAATGGTAGCTTTAGTAGCGAGCTACTGGACGCAACAACCTTCATATAACCGCGAAGAAATCAACTCCCCCGACCCCCAACCCGCAGCAAATTAAAAAATGTAAAAAGGGCATTCGCAAAACTGTTGACGATTTTTGCGAATGCCCTAGTGGTTCATGTCATTAATTCTGGGGTGTTACTATAGATTTGATCCCCCCTAGCCCCCCTTAATAAGGGGGGAATAAGAGCAGTTTTAAGCCCCCCTTAATAAGGGGGGTTGGGGGGACTTTATTTTCCAACACATCAAAACTATTGACACAGACCACTAGTTATTCACCTAGTTATTCAATTATTGCAAATGCTTAATTTTTTGTACTACTCGCGGTAGTTACTGGTGCCAACAGCATTAGGGTCACGGTAACGAGTTTCTTCCGCGCGCTTCTTACCAGCAAGACCTGCCAAACCGACTAAACCAAGTAATCCTAACCATCCCCAATCAAAATTATTATCTCTGTAAGCAGTACCATCGTTCGTAGTTCTAGTGGTAGTTGTATTTGTTGAGGCGCCACTATCTGTATTAGTTTGAGCCTGAGCTATCATTGACAAAGGTAATATAGACAAACCTGCAGCTAACGCACTAGCGCTGATGACTTTGCTAAAATGACGTTTCATGGTAAAAATCCTTATTCAACTTTTTGTTACTCCTAACTTTACAGAGCCAACATCTTGGTTAAATCAACCATTAGCCATAAACTTATTCAAGATATTTAAGTTTGAACTCGCACTATAGGTATACAACCATAACCGAACGTTGTTATTTGTTAATGCTTAGAGGTCAAGAGCGATTTGTTGGTTATATTAGTAAAAATGTAAAGATTAATTCTTTTACATGTACGATACGAGCCAAATTATAGATGAAAGAAAAAAGCGAAGGTTTCAAAGTTATTGCCGACAACCGTCAAGCGCGCTTTTTGTATGAAATCCTCGAAACCTACGAAGCAGGAATACAACTGACAGGGACAGAGGTTAAATCGATCCGCGCTGGAAAAGTAAATCTCCAAGATGGATATGCGCTAATTCGCAATGGTGAAATATGGCTCATCAACGTGCATATTTCTCCTTATACCCAAAGTAGCGAGTATTTCAACCACGAACCGCGTCGTACTCGCAAACTGCTGTTACATCGTAAAGAAATCAGAACCTTGGTAGGAAAAGTCGAACAGCAGGGTTTAACTTTAGTACCCCTAAAAATGTATCTCAAGCGTGGTCTTGTCAAAGTTAGCTTCGCTCTAGGTAAAGGTAAAAAATTACACGACAAACGCGAAGATATGAAGCGACGCGATGACCAACGTGAAATGCAGCGCGCGATGAAGCGATATTAATAACGTAGGGTAGGCCGGACAGCCTGCCCTGACCTACTTCTTAGCAACTCGCACTAACAAAATCATACCTGCTCCCAAACCAAATGCATTTGGCGACCACGCGGCTACATAAGGAGATAAAATACCAGCATCTCCAAGCGCGCGCGTAAAAACTAGCAACACGTAGAATGAAAAAATTACTATCAAACTTATCCCAAAACTGGCGCCTCGACCTGTACGTTGGGGAACAGTTCCAACAACCGAACCAACTAAACCAAACACAACACAGGCAAACGGGAAGGCAATTTTCTGCTGGATACGTACTTTAAGTTTGCGAATTTTTTGATCATTACTACTAAGACGTTCTAACTCAAGTTGCTGTATCGACTCGGAAATATTCATTTCTTCTGTGTCACGCTCACGTTCTGCCAAACTTAATGGTGTACGGGGTAGTTCAATTTTTTGGCGCTTGAAGCGAACTATATTACGATAGGAATTATCTGGTGCAATTAAATAAGCTGTTCCATTATAAAAATCCCAAATGTTTTCGATAGGGTTCCATTCGCCAGACTCAGAAACAACTATTTGGTTTAAAGCTCCCTCAGAACGGTCAATAATTGTCAACCCTTTCATCTGTTTGCCGTCGAATTCATCGGCATAAAATAAGCGCGATAAGTATTTTTGTTTTTTGCCTTTGGCATCTTTAACTTCGCGGTATTCAGGGTAAAATATATTTTCGCGTCGATACGTTGGTTTATCCGATTTGATTGCGCTTTCTAGCGTGAGACCGGCTTCATAAGTTGCAGCAGGAACAATTTTCTCGTTGAAAACAAAAGTTAAACCCGTAACCATTAAGCTTAACATCACTGCTGGTATTACCATTCGGTAAACGCTGACCCCACAACTACGCAAGGCCACGAGTTCACTTTCACCAGAAAGACGACTGTAGGTCATTAAAGTCGCTAATAGCGTTGACATTGGAAAGGCAAATACAACGCTACGAGGTAGTTGTAAAACAAGAACTTTCAATGCAACGGCAGGTGGAAGCCCAGATTCTACCAATTTTCGCATCACTTCAAATAAGCTGTCTATAGCTAGTACAAGCGATGCGAATGCACCAACACCAAATAAAAACGGTGGTAATAATTGGCTGATTAGGTAGCGATCCATAATGGTGAATGGTACCCACGAGCCAATACTATAAAATGATTTGAGCTTTTTTGATGCCATCATATGTCATTAAAATAAACATCAACCCGCAAAGGGCGGGTGAGTATGCGAGGTTTTAATAATAATTATTTTTTATGGGTATATAGAATAAGGGAAGAACTGAAGTCCTTACAACGAACAAATACGAACAACTAAACTAAACTTGAAAATTATCGCCTAAGTAATATTGCCTAACAAGAGGGTTGTTATACAATTCTTCTGATGTACCATTAGCTAGTATTTGTCCTTCACGCATAATATACGAACGGTCGGTAATCGCGAGAGTTTCACGAACGTTGTGGTCAGTAATTAGAATACCCATATTTCGATCACGAAGTTGTGCTACGATTTGCTGAATTTCTGAAACTGCAATTGGGTCAACTCCAGCAAAGGGTTCATCTAATAATAAGAAACTCGGCCCGTTGCTTCCTGCGGCTAAAGCGCGCGCTAACTCAGTCCGGCGCCGTTCACCTCCAGAAAGTTGAATTCCTTTACTGCGAGCGACTTTTTCCAAACGGAATTCTCGGAGTAGTGTATCCATTCTGATCGACCATTCCCAGCGGGGTACATTTGTTTGTTCGAGTACTAAAAGAATGTTTTCTTGCACTGTTAATTGACGAAATACGCTTGCCTCCTGTGCTAAATAGCCAATTCCAAGACGCGCGCGTTTGTGCATTGGCAAGGCAGTAATATCCATATTATCAAGCCAAACCTTGCCTTGGTTGGGTTTGACTAAACCTGTAGCGATATAAAACGTAGTTGTTTTACCTGCTCCATTTGGACCCAACAACCCAACAACCTCTCCCTGAGCGACCGATATACTAACGCGGTTAACAATTACTCGCTTACCGTAAGATTTATGAACGTTTTCTAAGACTATTTTCACTCTGTATTACACCTTGCTACGATGGCGCCATGTGTTGTAGAGACGTTACATGTAACGTCTCCACGATATGTAACGTCTATACATTTATCTGGAACGTTTTAATGCGGGTGTTTTGGGAGCAGGTGCCGCAGCAGACTGTGCTTCATCGATAATATAAATAGATTCAACTTGACGACCATTTTGTGGTTGTGCGACAAATCTTCCCGCATCGATCAAATAAACTACACGTTCGCCTCTAATGCTATTGCCGCCCTGTTGTAAGACATACACATTACCACTTAAAATAATTTGACGCTCGCGGCTGAAGTACTGTGCTTGAGCTGCTGTTGCTTGAATACCACGGGCTGGATAGAACATTTGCACGTTACCGCGCGCTGTAGCGACTTGCGCTTTAGCATCGTACTCTTGAACGTCGGAGTTAATGCGAATTCCGCGATTTTGTCCAGCATTTTGAGCAAAAGCTGTTAGTGTCGAAGTTAGGGATGTGTTTTGGCGAAACGGGTTATCTAAATTGAGGGCGCCGAAAAGTGTAACAGGCAGCACTAAAGCAATACCGAAACGGCGTAAATTACTTGTGAGGAATTTATTAGCACAAACCATAAGGATTTGGAAATTTATAATTTTGTTGTTTTAGTGGCTTAATTTTAGTGATTTCTAGTAATATCTCCAGGCGCCAAGAGACACAATCTGGAATGATTATAGAATTCACGGTATACTTTGTAGTTTACAGGCAAGTAGCCCAGAATATTGCATCTACAAGGTATGAGACGGGACATAGCACATTATGTTTCATTTACCCAGAGGTTAAAATGTTTCCTAAATGCCAAACAATAGCCGATGATATAAAAACTAGAGTCCTGATAAATTAATTTATACCTCTGTAATTATGTTTGGCAAAATTCGCTTGTCGATTCTCGGTTTAACTGTAGGTGGCATTTTAACAACGATTGGTTTTATTGCGTATGCTAACGATAACGCTACGCTCAACCTGGCTGGTTTCTTTTACGGTATACCTCTACTGTTGGGAGGACTAGCGCTCAAAGCGAGCGAACTTGAGCCAGTACCTTATACTGAGCCAACTACCCCAGAGGTATTACAACTGCGCTCTGAGCAAGCAACAGTAACTCAAAATAAAATCCGCAAGGATATTACTCGCTACTGCTACGGACAAGAAGCTCATTTTGACCAAGCACTTGAATACCTTCAACTGAGTCCAAGTGATGATGAAATGCCCATTGTCACAGGTTTACGCGAAACCTCTACTGATGGAGCATACACTTTAACTTTAGAATTTGATTCACCTTGCGTACCGTTAGAAGCATGGCAAGCAAAACAGGAAAAAATGACGAAGTACTTTGGACCTAACGTTGAAGTCAAGGTAGCACAGACAGGTGAAGAACAAATTGAACTAACTTTGATTACTACCAAAAGTTAAACATACACAAATACTAGTAGGTGCGTGACGCTACTAGATTGTTGCTTCGTTAATTGTTATTGCGTCACGCACCCTACTTTTCCAAACGCACTGCATACCATTGTAAGTACTCTCCGGGACCAAGGTCTAACTCGCAACTTGTATCAATTAAGTATTTGACTTGTGCTTCTACTGACTCAAACTGTCGCAAGTCGTTCGGTAAATCTTCTGGTTGTAACTTTTGTAAGGTGGCTTTGAGTTTTTCTTGGAGTTCTAAGACTGAGACAATTTGTTCTGGTTGATTTGTTTCGAGGATGACGAAATAATCTTCCTCATACATTAGCGAATTTGGCATGTTTATTTATTAGACTAGTTGGATTTGTTTATTTTCTGCAGCGCCTAAACTACACTCTACACTACTTGCTTTTCTATACACGCATTCAGTACTAATACCTGGTATACAAAAATAATATCCAATTTGCAGTTTTTGGGGAATAGTGCCCATGTTCTAGTTTTTCCGACAGGTAATGTGCGCTTATATTTTACTTGATTCACAGGGTTATAAGTCAGAAAAGCAAGTGAGTACAGGCTTTGTAAGCGTTCTCTTGTTGTTCCACAGCCAGTAAAAAGTAATCATTTTTAGAAATAATGAAATTACGCGCTAATAGATGGGAAATATAAATAGTAACAATATTACACCTGCTATCGGTGGGTGTAAAAAGTAAACCAGTCTTTGCGTTCCGAATGAGAGTATCTATGCATCTTAGCCATACACTAGCTTTGTCAAGCTCACGTTGTAATCAGATTACTAACACTGTGTACTGCTGTTGGCATCAGCATGACAACAAACTTTTTACTATATATCCCTATAAACTTTTAGCCTTACGTAAAAACTCCCTTACTACTATATAACCTTTTGTGATAAGCAGAGCAAGATTGTGGTTATTTTCTTAACCGATATGTAATTGCTTTGCAGGCGCCTTGATTTAGTTAGTCATGATACCGACTAGCTAACTACTTTCGAGTGTCCTTCCATACTACTAAACTCTGAGAATATAACGAAACTCATGTCAGGCAATAGAGCAGTAACAATTAAGGGAAAACCACCACTAATTCTTGTAGTTGATGATGACAAAACCATGCGGCTACTGTTGCGTGAATTTATGGAGCAAGAAGGCTACCGAGTAGTTGAAAAAAATAATGGTAGAGAGTGTCTGGAAGCTTTTGAACAAGAAAAACCAGATTTGATACTGATGGATGCAGTTATGCCAGAAATGGATGGTTTTTCTTGCTGCAAACAACTACTACAAATTGCTAAAAACAATCTTGCCGTTGCACTTGCCAACTTTGACAGCGGCAATGGTTCATTTGGGAATACAGTTATTTCCAAACTCTGGGAGCGAACACCGATATTGATGATTACTGGGTTAGATGACCCGGAGTCAGTAGACCATGCGTTTGAAGTTGGAGCGAGTGATTTTGTTACAAAACCCATTCATTGGGCAGTATTACGCCAGCGAGTCCGAAGACTGTTACAGCAAGCTCAACTTTATAAACAGCTTGAAGCTGCAAACCAAGCTTTACAGCAACTCGCAAACGTTGATGGGTTAACGAATGTAGCTAATAGGCGCCACTTTGATCAATGTCTCAATTCCAAATGGTTATCTTTAGCGCAAGAACAGGCGCCGCTATCATTGATATTATGTGATATCGATTATTTCAAACGTTTTAACGACAAATACGGACACCCAGCCGGAGATACGTGCCTACAAAAGGTTGCTACAGTATTGAAATATACAGCCGAAAAAGAGCAAAATTTAGTCGCTCGTTATGGTGGTGAAGAGTTTGCGGTAATTTTGCCACATGCTACTGGTGCTGGTGCAGTTAGCATTGCAGCATCAATGCAGGCAGGAATACGCGAATTAGAAATTTTTCATGTTGAATCTACTGTAAGTCAGTATGTCACCTTGAGCTTAGGAGTCGGAACAATGATTCCTAACTTTGATTCCTCACCACAGGAATTAATAACAACAGCGGACAAGGCATTATACCAAGCCAAAGAACAAGGACGAAATCGGATTATCCTCAAACAAGTACAGCCCCTATCAATTTAATTTTATGAATTTAACTTTATGAACTTAGCATTACAAATTTGTTAATCAAATTCATCCATAAATCTGTGCATTTGTCAACTCCAAATTTTAGTAACAGTCATAAACAGACTTTTATATAATTACCATTTAAAAATTAAATGTGCCAGAATGACTAATCGTCAATTCTGGCACAAAGTATGCAGTCGATTTAATCTTAAGCTGGAGTCTTTAAAAAGCTGACTCCCATTTAATAACGTTTATGTATGTTCAAGGTCTTTATATAAGCTGACCTCGTTTCAACAATTATCAGTTTCTCAGAAATTCTGCGAATTCTGAATTTCCTAATATTTTTTTATGTTTCCTCACCTTTTATTGCAGTATGTTGCGTCATATGAACAAAAGTAAAGCAAATCACTGGATTAGCCCTTCTTATGTTCTCGCTTTTGTTCCCATTGCCATAAAAGCACCATCAGAGCGATGATTCCTGTTTGTAGTGCAAAATTCGGCAATGCGGTTTCAACGTCTCGTCCAGCAATGATTTGAGACAGAAACACAAAGGCGCCAATGAATCCCGAAGCGGCGCCAGCAAAATAGAAAAACTTCCGAAACCCTCGATATGGGGCAGCAGCTTCGGCTTTGAGACGCGCGTAAATTTCTGGGTCAAGTTTAGACGCACGTCCGTTTGGACTTTGATTTGGATTTTTTTTAGAATTTTGTTCTACCATATTAATGCTGTGAGTGCTATAATCGTGAGAGTTTTGGGTGATAATGGTGCCGATGTGGCTCAGTGGTAGAGCACTCGATTCGTAATCGAGCGGTCGCGGGTTCAAATCCCGCCATCGGCTTGTTTTTTAATTATCTAGTGAAACTAATTATCTTGCATCTTGTGGAACGGGCATCCCTGGCCGTCCTACGACTTAATTATTTTGTACAATAGACATCCTTACCAGTAATGAGGGACAGGCGAGGACGCCTATCCCACAAGACAGTTTGATATGATTGAAATTTTTTATTTTATTGCTCCAGTTCTTCCATCAATATTTTATAATCTTTCCACATATCGAGGCGCCCGTCACGATATATTTTGGCAATAAATGGGGCAGGATGCTTACGAACAAATTCTTGCATCAAGACAATAGTATTTAAAAAGATTGTTGCCATATCTTCGCCTGATACACTTTGGGAAGCAAAAGCAAACATTTTAATGTGGGCACGGGCAACAGCAATCCTTTCTAAAAAGTTTTTACCAATACTACTATCTTTGGTCAAAACAACCCAACCTCTTTTACCAACCTCTGGTAGCCAATCTACATCCTTGGCATTTTTGCCAAAA
The DNA here is from genome assembly GCF_059640475.1 of Calothrix sp. CBUCES-K 9914. NCBI lineage: Bacteria > Bacillati > Cyanobacteriota > Cyanophyceae > Nostocales > Calotrichaceae > Calothrix > Calothrix sp. CBUCES-K 9914. The sequence goes on along the minus strand of NZ_JBXXZH010000054.1, from coordinate 3,606 downwards.
TGGTCGTCGTGAATTTCAACGCTGATACCAGCACCCTTAAGCTTTTCAACAATACGTTTGCTACCTAAACATCGATCTATAAAAAAGGTAATAGATTCAGGTTCAGTCATGCGGCAGCAGGCAGTTCACAACGTATAGCTTCTTCAATCATAAAACGCTCGCAGTCATAATCATAGGCAAGCTCGTCAATTGAATCACCCGCTTGATAACGTTCCGCTAAAACGCGAGTTGGGATTCCTGTTTCAGCAATAACGAGGCGCCCAAAGGCGATTTGAGAGTCAATAACCACGATACGAGGATTGTTTTCCTCATGAGAGCGAGTAAAAGGATAAAGTTTAATAGCAAGCCCAGTATCATCGGGTTCAATTCGTTCAATATGAGCATTAAAAGCATCTTTCAGTTGGGTTTGCCCGCGTTTAGAGACATTAACGAGGGAATTATATCGCTCGATAAACAAGTCAACGCCATCAGTACGGAAACGTTCAAGTGCTAGGGGATGAGGTGCTTGAAACTGCTCATCAATATAATCAAGAGCAGTTCGTACCTTATCTAATTGAATTTTGTGGTGTTTACGAATTGCTCGAAGAACATGAATTTCGGCGAGGTTAGTAAACGAGAGGAGCAGTGGCTTAAGTTTTTTAATTTTGATAAGCGGTTTAGAAAAACATGAACCGTCTTCTGTCACATATTTTCGCCCAACTGCCCAAGAGCGAATAGTACCTGATGGAATGCGTAGGTAGCGCGCGGCATCACCAATAGAGTAGGTTGGGATATTTCTAGGGTCTACTCCTCCATAAAGGTCAGTCATAAAAGTACCTGCCAGAGACGTTATTTTTTGATTTAGATGAGCTATTGACTCTAAATTTAGCACAACAGTATTTTATAAATTAGCTATATTCGCAAGTTAACGTTGGATAATCTAGGCAGTTAAGTAAGGAGGTTATGCGAATGGAAGAATTACAAGCCGCTGTATTGATAGCGATTGCAGCTTGCCCGGACGTAAGATTTGTAGCTATCTAGAACCTAAGCAAATAAAGCAAATCCGTTAATCATCCCATTTTTCAGATTGAATTGTTATTCCTTCTTCTGGCAAATCTTCATCTGGTATTTCATGACAATCAATCAAATCGACAATTGCATTTGACTCATCATCATACGGGATTTCTACACGATAAACAAAGGCATCTTCTGCATCAGTAAACACATCTCTAAGTTCGACTTCGCCCCGAACCAATCTCTGTAATCTAGATTTAGAAATGGGGGCATATAACCATATTTCTGAAGAATCTGTTTCATCTATACTAAGTACAATATAGAATAACCCTGATTTATTCTTACAAGAAAATAATACTGGTTGGTCATGGAATATGTAAACTTCTATAACTTCGAGGATTCCTAATGTAATTAGAGGCACTATTAAGCGCTTTGTAGAATTTGTTGAGCGTACAGGTAGAAAAGCTTCTGAAAGTGAAAAGCGGCTTTTGGAAGGAATGGACTTTTCTGTTCAACAACTTAAAGAGTACAAAGCTGCGGCGATAGGAGCAGAACAATATTTTATGGAAGGCGCCAAAGCTGCTGGAGCTGCTGCTGCTGGTTATGGTGGTGCAATAGGAGTTGCAACTTCTATTGGAGCAGCAAGTACAGGAACAGCTATTTCTAGTCTTAGTGGCGCCGCTGCTTGGAATGCGACTTTAGCATGGTTTGGCGGTGGAGCAATTGCAGCAGGTGGCGGTGGTATGGCTCTTGGTGCTGTAGTTTTGGGTGGCATTACTATTTTACCTGCTTTAGCTATTGGCGGATTTTTCGCAGCTAGTGAAGGCGAAAAAGCGATGACAAAAGCGCGCGAATATGAAGCCAAAGTTAATAAAGCTGTCATGGAAATTTATGCTGCTGATGACTATGCGATAGAAGTGAGAAAACGTATTAATGAGTTGAAAGGAGTATTTGAATCTCTAAATTCTCGCGCAATTTCTGGTCTTAACGAACTTGAATCTCAGACTTTTGATTCTAAAAGGGATGCTGAGAAGTTTCAACAAGTAGGTATTTTGATGAAGGGATTAGTAGAAATATTGAAAACGCCTGTTTTAAATAATGAAGGAAAGTTGAACCTTGGTGCTGTCACCGTATTAGAAAAATACCGCATTTTACCAGGTAGCTAAATATGAACGTAAAAAAAGTTCCTGTAGAAGTATTACATGGAGGTGCGGATGCTTCTCAATGTTTACGCGCGATTGTTGAAGCCTATACCGAATACAAAATTTTAGCAGAAGAAGAACGTACAAAACGACGTGGTATTGAAGCTTGGGAAAAAACAACTATTACCCAGATTAAAGCGCAGCGTGATGCTTTAATAAAGTATCTTGAATTATCATTTGACGAGCGGTCACAGAACTTTCGCTTTTTATTTGAAAAAGTGGATAATGCAATAGCAAGTAGTGATAATAACCAGTTAAATTTAGCTTTGCATTCAATTGTAGAAATTGCTAAGTCTAGCCCATTCAAAGATTTTGCTGATTTAGCATCTGTTAGAGCCGCTCTTGATGACCCAGATCATAATTGGGAATTTTGACAAATTTCAAAACTTTTAAATTATCTATTTGTGTAGTACAAGTAACTGCACAAATAGCTTAATTACTATTCGTACCATTTGAGAGCGTCAAACTGGCGCCATCAAAATGCTTTGAAAATTCCTGCGCTAGCTCTGAGTCTGAACCACACTCAGCAGATAAGCTAAATATCCATACCATAAAATTCTCCTATTAACTCTGCCGACCAATTCAGCGAGTACCCAATCATCCTGAGTGTAACTTAAAGGAAAAGTTTGGTCAAATTATGGTTAAAATCACAATATTCCAAGATTTATCCAACTGCAAAATCACTAAATTGTCGCATATAAGGTGTATGAAACCCTAGCACAATATCTTCTCTAGCTACGCCCCTACTCATTAATTCTGCTGCAATATCGGTTTCTGTACCATTCCACTGAATCCAGATTTTTTCATTTCTAATATCTAGATGCATAACTGGGCCAAATATTCTTTTTCGTTTTTCCCAGCCTACATATAAAAGTTGATAATGGTCGTGTAAGGTGTCAAATACTTTTTGTAATTCAACATCTTCCTCATCAGAATCTCGCTCTGCGTATTCTGTAAGCATTTTTTGAATAGCTTCTCGGTATTCATCTATTTTTGCCATTTTACAACCTCTTCTTTCTCTTCATCGTAGATAATTAAATTAACTTGACTGCGCTGAATGACTGATTGTACAAATTTATCGCTAAAAAAATCATTATAAGTAGTTAAAGGTACAGCTAAATATAAGGTATGTTCATATTGTAAGTCGTCAAGAGCATAACGATAGTTTGTATACTGTCCTATTGCGACGTGAAACTCTGTCATCGTCGAGGCACCTATAAAGCTTTTAACTTCAACAGCAATTTTTTCTCCATTGCGGTTAGCAGCTAGAATTCTCTCGGCACCTAAATCTATGTATAATTTGCTTGTAGTAGTAACACGAATTTTGAGAGGGTCATCGGTTATCATCCACCCATCTTTTTGAAGTGCGTTTTTGACGACTTCATGAAACTTGTCTTTGGCTGACATTGTA
>NZ_JBXXZH010000053.1:0-44329 GCF_059640475.1 Calothrix sp. CBUCES-K 9914 | reverse complement strand
AATTTTATGGCAACCGCTACGCTGGAGTCCGGTATCGGGGAAGGTGGAATTTACAGCGGAATGCCTCTGCAAGACTTCTTATTTTACTTCAAGCGGGTAAATAATAACTTACAGTTCGTTGTTCGTAATGTTAATTTTCGCACCCGTGAAGGCGACCCACAAGCTCGCTCACTCGCGCGTTCGTTTAGCGATTCGGTTCTTTATAATATCTCACTTAAAAGTATTCATCCAGAACGCAAAACGCTTTTGATAGACTTGGGAGACATATTATTAACCGATGTATCGGGGTTATCGGCGAGCATAGGGGTTGCAGCTGGTGGCGACCAGTCGTATTTTGGAAATGCCAAAGCTTTTCCACAAAACCTGGAAATCGAATCAATTATGAACTTTGTTGGGGGTAGTGGTAATACTCGCGGTAAAGAACTCGGACTGCCAAATTTTGATACCCTAGCTGACAGTCGTGGGTTTACATTACGAGTTCACTACAGCTTATCGCAGCTACCTGAGAATAATTATCGTCCTCGTTTAGCTGACGAACGTGTTGGTTATTTCGTTACAGCGTACCAAGATTTATCCAGCGATGAGCGCAACGACCCATTTGTTCGCTATATCAACCGTTGGAACTTAGAAAAGCGAGACCCCAATGCTTTAATCTCACCACCCAAAAAGCCAATTGTTTTCTGGATAGATAACGCAGTTCCCCTTGAGTACCGTGATGCTATTCGGGACGGTGTTTTGATGTGGAACCAAGCGTTTGAGAAAGCAGGATTTAAGGATGCGATTCAGGTCAAGCAAATGCCTGATAATGCAACTTGGGACCCTGCTGATATTCGCTACAATACAATTCGCTGGATTAACACGGTTGATGGATATTTCGCAATGGGTCCATCTCGTGTCAACCCACTGAATGGTGAAATTTTGGATGCGGATATTCTAGTTGATGCTAGTTTTGTACGCGCGTTAAAAAACGACTATCGGCAAATCGTTCAACCCAACTCTGTACAAAACAGAACTTCGATATCAGCGTTGATGCAAAACCGTATGTTGTGTAGCAACGGACTCGAAGCTAGAGCTTTTGGAAATAAAACTACACCTCAAGACTCTTCCAGTTTTCTTAATCGCATTTCTCATCTTGCTGGTGAATACGATTTATGCTATGGAATGGAAGCAGTGAATCAGTTCGCTTTTGGCAAAATGGCAATGACGATGTTACCTGGCGCCATTTCAACGAGCGAACAAGTCAAGACGTATATTAATCAATATCTACGATTAATTATTGCTCATGAAGTTGGGCATACTTTAGGCTTGCGGCATAATTTTCGTGGCAGTACAATGCTGAAACCCGAAGAAATGAACGATACCGAAATTACCCACAAACGTGGTTTAACGACATCGCTAATGGATTATATTCCTCCAAATATAGCTCCTAAAGGCACCAAACAAGGCGATTACTTTCCCACTATGGTTGGACCCTATGACGAATGGGTTATTAAATATGGATATACGCCAATTCCAGCCACAACAACAACCACTGAAAAGCCATTTCTTGAGACAATAGCTAAAGAATCGAGCAAACCTGAGTATAGCTACGCAACCGACGAGGACATGTTCGACCTCGACCCAACAGTCAACGCTTGGGACAACAGTGGCAACGTACTGCTTTATTCACAATGGCAACTTGATAACTCTCGTCAACTATGGGATTTAATCAACAAGCGTTATCCTTCAGATGATGAAGGTTACAGCCAAATCAGCGAGCAGTTTGGTACTGTTTTGGGTAACTACTTCCAAAATATTTTCTTTACCACCAAATATATAGGTGGTCAATCTTTTTACCGTGTCCGTGCGAACGACGGTGATAAACGCTTACCATTCCAACCCGTTCCTGTTGAAAAACAGCGACAAGCTCTAGCAACTTTACAAAAATACGTTTTTGCCGAAGATGCTTTCAACTTCCCACCGGAACTTTTAAACAAACTAGCACCTTCTCGCTGGCGCCACTGGGGAACAAGAACGCGCGTAGGCAGATTAGATTATCCCATACACGATTTGGTACTGTTTATCCAAACATCGGTATTAGTTGACTTATTATCAGGAGACCGTCTCTCACGTCTTAAGGATATTGAACTCAAATCAGTATCCGATAAAGCACTGACAATACCTGAACTATTTGATACTTTACAGGATGGAATTTGGACAGAAGTAGTCAAGTCAAAAAATCGAGAAATCAAAATTTCAAGCTTACGACGCGGCATACAACGTCAATACTTGGAACTTCTAACCTCAATGGTACTGCGTAAAGAAAAAGACTCTGCAAGAGTTCCTGAAGACGCGCGCACCATAGCCTGGTATAAGTTAAAACAGCTTGATGAGAAACTCAAATCTGTTGACTCAAAAGACGAGTATACCAAAGCACACATCTTAGAAACGCGCGACAGAATCGAAAAAGTCCTCAGCGCGCGAATTCAATCAAACTAAAATAGTTAAAAGTGCGCTCGTGCGCACTCATTACTCAGCACTACTTACTCACTCTTCCACAAATAGACTCGCTTATCGAACCCACCTGTAGCAAGAGTTTGACCGTCGGGACTAAATGCGACTGCACTTACCCAATCTGTATGAGCATATAAACTAGTTACTAATTCACCTGTGCTTAAATTCCAAATTTTGACTCCATCACGTCCCGCACTAGCTAAAATTTCGCCATTTGGATGCAGCGCAACTGCGTTTACCCAGTCGTTATGTCCGGTTAATGTTCGCTCAAGTTTTGCTACGTTGAGGTTCCACAGTTTTACGGTACGGTCACGACTTGCGCTGATTAATGTTTGTCCGTTTTGACCGAATGTCAAGCTACTAACTGTATCAGAATGTGCAATATACGCGCGGATAACTTTACCTGTACTCAAATTCCATAGCTTGATAACTCCTTTGCTGTCACCACTTGCTAAAGTTTGACCGTCAGGACTAATTGCTAAGGAGAAAATTAAATTATCATATTTTACTAAAGTCGCTAATGGGCGCCGTTGTAATAAGTCCCATACACGAATACCATCAATCGCACCGCTAACCAGTAGTTTACTATCAGGTGTGACTGCAAGTGATAGGACATTAGTAGTGTGATCTACAAAAGAGCGTAAAAATTCGTTGTTTCTTAAGTTCCAAATATTAATACTCGCGTCATTACTACAGCTAATTAAATTTTGTCCATCTGGTGAAATTACTAGTGACTCTACCGCTGTTTTGTGCGCGCGGTCAATAATTCCCTTTTTCCTTCCTTTTAGAACATCCCATAGGTAGATATGACCATCGTCGTTGCCACCACCACTCGCTAAAACTCGACCCTCTGGACTAAAAGCAAGCGATTTAACGCTTCCTGAATGTGCCATGAGAGTATATAGTAATTGCGGATTGACAAATCTACCTGTTATTTGTGTTTGGGGAGTATTTATTATAGTAGGTGTAGCAGGAGCATTTTTGCTTGCCAATCCTTGTAATTGAGAAAAGTAAAGAATAATAGCCGTTACACAGCAAAGTATTATTAGTTTACTTAGTTTACGCTTGCTCCTCACTGTTGTTCCTCTTTCAATATACGTAGCCATAACTTCAAGTATATTTCTCATTTGAGCTATACTCATGCGTGCAAAAGTACTACATAGGTTGATATAGAGGTATTTATATTAATACTGCTTAACTTTAAAAATAAATTATAAACAAACACCCATTGAATACTGATTTCAAAAAATTATAAATTAATCGAATAAGTAATAGTAAAAAAATATCAAATTAATCAAAGATTTTATATTGCGATTCATGAGTGATGTTTTTTTATCATTGGGTTTGGAAAAAGTTGTTATGTCCCCCACAATCATCTCAAAATTAGGTAATGGTGTTAGCGATAGTCGGCACTTTGTTGAAATAGTTTATGTTGCACTCGTGCAATTTTTGGATCAACGTCCCACAGTTAATAATAATCCACCTGTGCTACGAACTGTTAGCATGGTTTTACGCGGCGCCATACCACTTAAAGAACCATATAAAGTAGGAGAAACTAAATCCGAGAAAAGAAAGTTGGAAGAAAAACGAAATGCAATTGAACTGGATGCTAGAATGGCAACCGAAGTTACTGAAATTATGCGCCGACTTTTAACAGAAGAACTCGTGCAAGCAAAGTCAGCATAATTGTTTCCATACAAAATAATGTAGAGACGCATTCACGGAGTGTACCGTAGGTCAATTTTGCGTCTCTACACAATGTGGTTACAGATTGTAAGTGTGTATTACACTAATTTCAAATCAGCGTATTCTGCCAGTAGGTCATCTGATGTTAGAGTGTCACCAGGCGCCTGGGGAGTCCACAGCACTTCAATAGCTAATAATCTGTCGCTACTCACGCTACCTATTTGACGTAGTGCTTGACGTAATTCATCGACACCATTAATAGCTGGCATCTCGTATTTACCAAGTGTAGCTGCCAAGAGTGTTACTATTATATATTCTCCAGGGCCTTCGCTAAATAAACGTGTGGGATTGTCAAGTTCACCGGAAGAAGGTAAAGCATCTTGACGCGCGATGTTTCCCTTGAGTTGGTTGTTGACGTTCGATAAAGTTTCTTCAGTAAACTTACTGCGTTCTGCTAATGCCAAACGGTTAAATTCTGCTTCTGCGGAGTTTAAACGTGCTTGTTGTGTACTGCCACCTGCATATACCCAATATTCAGGATGACGAAGTAATGCTAAACTTGCTTCTTGTAATACTTCTGCACGTCCTGCGTCTGTATTGGTGTCCGCTGTTTCCGCTATCCGGTTTAGTTCTGTTTGTAAACCACGCGCTGAAGCGAGTAATCCAACTTGTAATTTCGTTACTGATACGGTTGGGTTAGGAGTATTGACTTCTTCATAAGATGAGTCACCACCACTACCAACACGACGGAAAGCTTTAACTATAAAATTAGCAACGGCAAAGAATACCAAAATGCTTAGTAAAGAACCGAATCCTCCACCAATTCCCCAAAATGGTAACAGGAAGGGGAATCCAAATCCACCACCTGGATACGGTGCATAATAACCACCACCATATCCACCACCTGGAGGTGCATAAGTGCGAGAACCACCACTATAAGGACGACCGCTGCTTGGCATTCTAAAAGAACCACCACCAATTCTACCGCCACTACCTGCTGCATAGGCGCCATCGACTTGACTAAATGCCAAACCGAACACTAAACATAGCAAGAGTAAAGATTTTAAAAGTGGTTTAATAGTTTGCTGTACTTTTTTACGCATAACACATTCCTGATTTTTTGCTATCGGATTATTTCGTTATATTATTCCAACCGTTGGTAGGAGTGTTGCGCTTGTTTCAGAGGCGCCGACCGAGAACGAGTTGTTTAACTAGCCCGTCCTTTTATAATTTACCGTCTTTTACTAAGTGACAACAGCGAACTACAGACGGATTTCCGGAGCGAGATAACCGAACATATGTATATATAGTCAGCAATATAAGTTTCTAAATAAGGGGTCAAACCCCTTGGCATATCTAACTTCTTGAGCATACAATGATGCTTGCTTATAACCTGATAACACTTGGCGCCAGTTTTTGCACCGTATTCGCTGGCGCTTTTATTATATTTATTCCAAGTTAAGAATAGAGAAAGTTTTGGATAACGTACCTTAATTCTGCTGTGCGCTGTAGGTGTAAAACTTATCGAAGGCGCCTACCGTTTCAAATTTATAAGAAGGTACCCAGTCATTTACCTTCAATTCAGTACGGTAAATACTGAAAATCATAAAATCCTGTCTGTCGGTACTCGCAGCAATGAGATCACGTATTTGCGGACTAGCCGTATCCACAATCTTATCACATTGATTATGAATAAGTTTTTCTAATATGCCTAGACTTTTCTTACACACGTTAGACTTAAGATAGCTCGAAAGCTCTTTCACAGCATACTGTTGGTACAAAGTTTCGTTAGGGTTACTTTTTACCATCGCTGCTGCCAATAAAGATAGCGTTACAACTCCCACACCTGTAATAATCGCTGATTTCATGCTCTTAGATTAGTTATTAGCTATAATTATCAGACTTAGAATACAAGTAGTCCGTTCCTTTTGAACTTCTCTTGATCTTTTTATTATTTTTGTGTTATAGTGTCTTATGACATGGCGAGCGTGGCCAAGTGGTTAAGGCAGTGGTTTGTGGTACCACCATTCGTGGGTTCAAGTCCCATCGTTCGCCCTTAATTATACAACAAAACAAATAACAATGAACTGTATAGGATTACAAGTTTACAATTCTGTACAGCTTTATAGTTATATGTTGTTTTTTTTGCTGCAAGGTCATCTGTTGGTATAAAATCAATATAATCACGATTAGTATCTAAATAATACCTAGAAGATAAATCACCGTGATTCCGCAAAAGACCATTAATAATGTAGTAGATACGTTAGGAATATTATGGTCTTGAAAAATTGCTTTTTCTTCGTTATTAGTCATATCTATCCCCTTTAATATTTATCACTCAAATGCTGCAATTATAGTTACATCGGCGCCCGTCGTGGAACCTAAATTATTTAAAACTTGACTTAAGTTTACTATTGTTCAAATTGGTTGAAATCGGTTAATGCCTTACCTACGTATATTTCAAAAATCAAATAGAAACCCTATAGTTAATAAATCTTAATTAAATGTATATTAACTATATATATATTTTTTCTCAACAATACCTTTGAATTAATGAACCGCAAATCTTGTTGACGCTTCAATGATTTATCTCTTTAGTTAGAGTAAAAAGTAGTTTTAGTTATTGTAAGTATGATTTTGAGCGAAGCAATATAAACAAGAAACAAAGAAATAAAACTAATATTTTCTCGTGATTTTGCCAAAAATTGCTTCAATAAGGTCAATAATCAAATTTGTAGGTATATTATGTCAGAATTGTTGCAAGCAGTCCTTAACGGTGATGAAAAAAATGATTTGCGTTCGTTGATGAGTGAATTACGTTCGTATGATAAGCGTTATTTACTGCGGAACGACATATTAAGCTTATACGATACTTTTTGTCAAAAAAATCAAAAAAATATACATTATCAAAGTTCACATTTAAGTAAGTTAATTTACTACACTCAAGAAATTATTCAGGAAGACTCAAATCTTTGTTTTATCATTCGTTCCAAAATAGCGAGTCAGAAGGTTTACTTACTGACATCAGATTTGCGTATCGAAACAATGACCGTACAGCAACTTTTGGATATGCGTGACCGTTTGGTTAACCGCTATCATGCAAACGAAGGAGACTTATTAGAAATTGATTTTGGTCCATTTTACGATTATTCACCTACTATCCGCGACCCTAAGAATATTGGTAAAGGTGTTCAGTTTCTCAACCGTTACCTTTCGAGTAAACTTTTTGCCGACCCGAAACAATGGCAAGAAAGCTTGTTTAATTTCCTGCGTCTACATCAATATCGTGGTATCCAATTACTAATCAACGCGCGTATTCAGTCGCAGCAGCATCTCTCAGAAAAAATTAAAGCAGCTATTGCCTTTGTAAGCAACCTAAGTGAAGATGAACCATATGAGAATTTTAGTTTAGACTTGCAAACTATGGGGTTTGAACCAGGTTGGGGAAATACCGCTGCACGAGTTCTCGAAACACTTAACATTTTAGACGAATTGATCGACTCGCCGGCGCCTCAAACGCTGGAAACCTTCATTTCACGTATCCCAATAATATTCAATATTGTATTGGTATCACCTCATGGATGGTTTGGACAAGAAGGAGTATTGGGAAGACCAGATACAGGAGGTCAAGTTGTCTACGTACTCGACCAAGCTAAAACTCTGGAAACGCAACTCGAAGAAGATTGTTATTTAGCAGGACTAGGTACACTAAACGTACAACCAAAGGTAATTATCCTCTCACGTTTAATTCCCAATAACGACGGTACACTATGTAACCAGCGTCTCGAAAAAGTCTACGGTACTCAAAACGCTTGGATATTACGAGTCCCGTTCCGTGAATTTAACCCAAATATGACGCAAAATTGGATATCTCGGTTTGAAATTTGGTCGTATTTGGAAACTTACGCTATTGATGCAGAACGAGAATTATTAGCAGAATTTCAAGGTAGACCAGGTTTAATAGTCGGTAATTATTCGGATGGTAACTTGGTTGCTTTCTTACTTTCACGTCGGATGAAAGTGACTCAGTGTAATATTGCACACGCTTTAGAAAAGTCTAAATATCTGTTCAGTAATCTTTACTGGCAAGATTTAGAAGACAAGTATCATTTTTCAATGCAGTTCACAGCTGACTTACTGGCAATGAACGCTGCCGACTTTGTTATTAGCAGTACATATCAAGAAATTGTTGGTACTCCAGATAGCGTTGGTCAGTACGAGTCGTACAAATGTTTTACAATGCCAGAATTATATCATGTGGTAAACGGAATTGAATTATTTAGTCCTAAATTCAACGTTGTTCCACCAGGAGTAAACGAGAGTTACTACTTTCCTTATACTCGTGACTCTGAGAGAGTTGAAAATGATAGACAGCGACTCGAAGAAATGCTGTTTACTCTCGAAGACTCATCGCTTATATATGGAAAACTTGATGACCCTAATAAACGTCCTATTTTCTCAATGGCACGTCTCGACCGTATCAAAAATCTTGCAGGTTTGGCTGAATGTTTTGGAAAAAGTCAAGAATTGCAAGAACACTGTAATTTAATTTTAATTGCAGGTAAACTGCGGGTTGAAGAGTCGGGTGATAATGAAGAACGTGACGAGATAGTTAAACTTTATCAAATAATTGATGAATATAACCTTCATGGTAAAATTCGCTGGTTAGGTGTGCGACTTTCCAAGACTGACTCTGGCGAAATTTATCGTGTTATTGCCGACCATAAAGGCATTTTTGTTCAACCTGCGTTATTTGAAGCTTTTGGTCTGACAATATTAGAAGCAATGATTACAGGAATGCCAACTTTTGCAACGCAGTTTGGTGGACCTTTGGAAATCATTCAAGATAAAGTCAACGGTTTTTACATTAACCCGACTAACTTAGAGGAAACAGCGAGTAAAATTTACGATTTTGTCAGTAAATGCCAAATAAACCCTAATTATTGGGATGAAATCTCCACGCACGGTATTGAGCGAGTATACAGTACCTACACATGGAAAATCCATACTACTAAATTACTTTCTCTCGCGCGTATATATGGTTTCTGGAATTTTACATCTCAAGAAAACCGCGAAGACTTGCTACGTTATATCGAAGCTTTGTTTCACCTCATTTACAAACCTCGCGCGCAACAGTTGCTAGAGCAGCATAAATATAGGTAGATGGCAACGGATGATTTCAGGATGTAACGGATAGTTGATTTTAAACTGTAAGGTGGAATGGCACTGACTTAAGCATTTTGAGGCGCCAACGTGCATTGGGTAGGGTGCGTGAAAGCTATTACTATCAAGCAATTTAACGCCAAATACAGTGCTTTCACGCACCATTAATACGTTAAGTAAGCAACATTCAACTGTAGGGTGCGTGACGCTAGCAGCATTGCGCTTCGTTTTAAAATTTTAGTAGCGTCACGCACCCTACTTTTGTTTATAACCAATAATTTACCCGTTACATCTGTTGTATCCGTTGCAAACCAATTACTTAGTTAATTCATTCCAAGTGTTTTGTCCAACAATTCCATCCACAACTAGATTACGCCGATTTTGAAACGACTTGACGGCAACCTCAGTCAAGGCGCCAAAAAAACCATCTACCTCTATACTATAACCATTAGATGCTAGTAGTTTTTGTAAAACTCGCACTGTAATTCCGGAGTTGCCAAACTCAACTGTTGGAATTACATTACTTCTTCTTTGGTTTATTGTTCCTACCATAGAATTAGTGTCAGCATCTGCAATTATTTCTCTTTGTGCAATAAACACCGATGCTGACTGTAAGTCCGGTTCCAAATTACTTGATAATTTTTTAGAAACAACTTTAGCCAGAAAATCACTTAATATTTTTCTAACGTCTTTTTTAAGTGAAAATACAGGTAAAGCAAAAGTATCATCAAACTGCAAAAATTCAGGTGGAGTAACTTGAAGTGTTGCATTTGAATTAAGTAAATACGCTGATGATTTTTGATAGAAGTCGTTTTCGTGCTGAACCAAAAGCTGTTGTGGCAAATTTGAAGCAACTTTTTGCCCAACTTCTAATACGCTTGTCATCAGCAGCCCAATATCGCTCATTATATATTGTTTTACTACCTCACATTTCCATTGACATAAAAAAGTGTGTCAGTCCGGAAAAGTACGCACTCACAGTTAAAAATTCATATATACATCATAAAAGCCTACAAGATTACACTAATTCTGTAGTGATTATTACTTGAACAAAAAAAAGACGTATTAATTTACGCCTTTTCAATAAATATTTTCCAAATTTTACATTTGCCAGCTTAACTTTAAGTCATAACTTAAACTATGGGCGAGGAGAGAATCGAACTCTCACGCCTTTACAGGGCGGCAGATTTTGAGTCTGCTGCGTCTACCAGTTTCGCCACCCGCCCAGGTGTGCAACCTCATTATTATAATCTACCTTCGTATGATTTTGCAATAGTTTTTGATATTCTTTGCTAGAAGACCAGCGGTCGATTTCGCGAGCGCGCAGTACGGGAACTGGGTGAGTAAGTTGAGCGGTGCGAGCAGCTTTGACAGTTTCTCCGATTTCGGTTTTACTGATATCATCGTAGGCGCGCGCTTGAGCGATAAAAGCATCAAGATTAAGTTGTGGCGCCAACTTTGGGGAACCACCAGCAAGTTTCATCAGTACGGACATCACAACTTTAGGGTCACCTGTTGCTAACAATGCTGCACGGTCACAGGTAAATTCAGCACATCGTACCCACTCTAGAAGCTGCGCTTGTATCGCTTGGGCAAGAAAGGCGCCAACTGTAGGAACAACAGCAGCTGCTAGTATAAGTATATTAATGGGAGTTAAATAAACGCTGTGGTCACACTTAAGGTGTCCTAACTCGTGAGCTATAACTGCCTGAATTTCTTGAGGGGTAAGCATATCAATTAACGAAGTATGAACAACAATGAATGGTTGTTTACCTCGCATTGCAAAAGTATAAGCGTTTGGCGCCGGATGTTGTCGAATATAAAGTTGTGGTGGTTCGATATCGAGCATTTTGCAAGCGTCTACCAGGAGTTGATGCAATTCTGGGAGTTGGTTTTCTCCAACTAAGACGCTTGAGGCGATATTTTCAACATAGAAAACCTGTTCAGCCAGAGGTCCGAGAAGATTACGCACTATCATATCAAGTCCTGGTACTTGCTTCAGCGCTTTAGTTGCTTCCAGGTCAAGAGGATGGCGGAACGAGTCGGCTTTTAAACCAACTAATTGATTCTTTAATATAGACATAGCAAGCTAGATTTCTACAAGTAGAACTTTTATTATCTTTAATGTATGTAAATATTATAGCGACTGCTCAAGCACACTTACCCAGTAATCAATAGTAATAATTTTCTTATAGTTTAAGACGCGATAGGAAGCGTCTCTACAATTGTAAAGACGCGACAAATCGTATCTTTACACTTTTAATTCAACACCAGTTTCCGAGTTGACGGCATCAGCATCAGCATCAGCTTCTGACACGCGCTTGATTTTAGCCCCGACTGAAAGTAATTTCAAATCAAGACGGTCATAACCACGGTCTAAAAACTGTAATCCCTTAATAGTTGTTTTGCCGCTAGCAGCTAACCCAGCTACAACTAAAGCAGCAGCAGCACGTAAATCAGTACCAATTACTGGCGCCCCAGATAATACAGGTACTCCTCGCACAAAAGCAATATTACCTTTGACGCGAATATCAGCTCCTAAACGGTTTAATTCCGAAGCATGGCGCAAGCGATTTTCAAATACAGTCTCATTTATTAAACTATCGCCTTCTGCTACAGCTAGCAACGCCATAAATGGAGCTTGCATATCGGTCGGGAAACCTGGGTGTGGCAACGTTTCAATATCGGCAGCTTTGAGAGAATCTGCTGGCTTGATACGCAGGCAGTCAGGTGCTTCCTCAATAATAGGAACCCCCATTTCTCGCAGTTTAGCAATAACTGGTAATAAATGTTCGGGTGCTACTGGTGACAATAATAAATCTGAACGTGTAATTGCACCTGCGGTTAAAAACGTACCCGCTTCTATTCGGTCAGGAATTACAGTGTAATCGGTTGAGTGGAGTTTGTCTACACCAACTATAGTAATAGTGCTAGTACCAGCTCCAGTAATTTTGGCGCCCATTGAATTACAGAAGTTTGCTAAATCAACTACTTCTGGTTCACGAGCGGCATTCTCGATCAAAGTTTCGCCATCAGCTAGCGTCGCTGCCATCATTAAGGTTTCGGTGGCACCAACGCTAGGAGAGTCTAGATAAATCTTGGCGCCTTTAAGCCTACGATTAGTACCGGGTACATACGCATTACAAATACCATGTTCGATTTGTACTTCTGCTCCCATTGCTTGTAGACCCCGAACATGTAAGTCTACAGGTCTGGCACCGATAGCACAACCACCAGGTAAAGGCATTTGGGCAACACCCAACCGCGCTAAAATCGAACCAATTGCAAAAAAGCTAGCTCGCAACTGAGTGACAAGTTCATAAGGAGCTTTGGAAGTAGCAAAGTCTCTAGCGTTAATATCCAATACTTCGCCCGAGCGCTTAATACCAACACCCAAAGCCAATAAAACCTGGCTCATGCGCTCCACATCAGCCAGCATTGGCACATTGCGAATGCGGCAATCTTCAGAACAAAGTAAAGCACCAGCCATTAACACCAGCGCTGAATTTTTTGCCCCACTGATTTTGACATGACCCTGTAAAGGATGCCCTCCCCATATTTGCAAGACTGAGGAGTCTGCTTCGGGTGACGACTTGGCATCTGATAAGCCGCTAACTAAACTGATAAGCCTACCCTCCAAAAGAAGAAGTAATATTTAGACGTTGGAAGTTGGTTAAGATTCTACAGTAAACAATTAATTTGTCCACATTTTTAGATTACATCTAGTAAAAATAATTAGCTAAAAAAACAAATACGCGCCTGATTGACAAAAAATAGTAAGTAGGCGACAATTATAGACTGTGAGTAACAAACAAGCCAGCGGAACTGGCGGAATTGGCAGACGCGCATGATTCAGGTTCATGTGCCGCAAGGCTTTCGGGTTCAAGTCCCGAGTTCCGCATCTAAATAAGTAATGAGTGCTGAGTGCTGAGTAGAAAGTAAAACTCAGCACTCAGCACTCAGCACTTTACACTATTTATGTTGACAAGTTTACAAAATCCCTTAGTAAAGCAAATTCGCAAGCTACACTCTTCTAAAGAGCGTCACAGTCAGGACTTGCTATTACTCGAAGGAACGCATTTGCTTGAAGAAGCTGATGCCGTTGATTATCCTTTGATCACTTTATGCTGCACAGAAAAATGGCTTGCAACGCATTTTGAACTGTGGGAAAAAGCTTCCCAAAAATGCGCGCGTGTGGAGGTTGTCAGTGAAGAAGTATTGAATGCATTGGCAACAACAGTACAACCAGATGGGGTTGTTACGACAGCAAAGCGGAATTATCAAAAGGAAATACCATTTTCTGGTTTAGTACTAGCATTGGAAACAGTACAAGACCCAGGAAACTTGGGTACAATTATTCGCACCGCAGCAGCAGCAGGCGCCTCTGGGTTATGGCTTAGTAAAGGAAGTGTCGATTTAGACAATCCGAAAGTCATGAGAGCAACAGCGGGGCAATGGTTCAGAGTACCAATGGCAGTAAGCGAAGATTTAAAGAACACTGTTGCAACCGCCAAAAACGCTGGTATGCAAATAGCAGCAACATTACCAGGTGCCACACAAACTTATTGGGAAATAGACTGGCGCCGCGATAGTTTAATTTTATTAGGTAACGAAGGTGCAGGGTTATCAGAAGAACTAGCGGCAATGGCGGATATACAAGTAAATATACCCCTAAGTCCAAACGTCGAATCATTAAACGTTGCCATTGCATCAGCATTACTGCTATACGAAGCAATGCGGCAGAAAAGTTTGAGAATCAGTTAAAGATAAGCTGAAATTTAGCTATACTCATCTTTTTTTTGCTTGCTCTCAAAGTATTGTTCAATGTCAGCAACAGCATCCTCCCAGGCAGCCAAGTCGATGTTGAGTTCGTCTGGGTCAGGAGTGGATGGTTGCTTTTCTTCGTGCAGCACAACTTCCTCCTCCACAAGAGAATTTTCTTGGAGAATATCCTCTAGTTCGTGAAGGGCTTTAAGAAATTCTTGGTCGGCAGCGACTCGCTGTTCTTGCTGATTTGGCTCCATCGTCTTTAAATGAGAATGGTTATAAATAAATAATTAACTACTAATTTCCTTAATTATTATTCCCACTTATACCAAAAAAGTATCAACATACATCAAAATTGACAGTGTTATTACCATTATTCCTCAATACGATACCCAAGTTCAGCTAATCGAATCCGCGACTGGCGCCATTTTGGCTGCACTTTGACAAATAGTTCGAGGTATACTTTGCCTGCAATCAGTTTTTGAATTTGTTCACGCGCGGCACTACCGATAGATTTGAGCATTGTTCCACCTTTACCAATCAAGATACCTTTTTGAGAATCACGCTCAACGTTGATTGTAGCGATAACGCGCGTAATTGCGGGTGTCTCTTCAACCTTTTCAATGGCAACAGCTACAGAGTGAGGAACTTCTTCGCGCGTTAGCAAAAGTATTTGTTCGCGAATTAATTCACCCATAATAAACCGTTCAGGCTGGTCGGTAACTAAATCAGGTGGATAGTAATAAGGTCCAGGTTCTAACTGTGCAACCAATTTTTCTTCGAGTTCTGATAGTCCTTGACCATTTTGGGCTGAAAATTTCACAGTTTGCCACCCATGTAACTCAGCCAACCGCATATAGCTTGTATCAATTGCTTCAAATGCTACGGGTTGTTCATCGATTTTGTTCAATCCTAGAATCACAGGTGTTTGACTGCGACTAACTAAGTCAGCAATATAAATATCACCAGTACCGCAACTTGTTGAAGCATCGACAACAAATAATACAACATCAACCGATTCAATGGCTATTTTGGCATTTTGTACTAAAACTTCCCCTAATTGATGATGCGGTTTATGAATTCCTGGGGTATCGACGAATATTAACTGCGCTTTGGGTGTAGTTAATATTCCCCGTAAACGATTCCGTGTTGTTTGCGCTACGGGTGAAGTTATAGCAATTTTTTGACCTACTAATTGATTCATCAAAGTAGATTTACCGACATTGGGACGACCAATAATACCGATAAATCCAGACTTAAAATCAGGAGGTGCCTGGGGAATCATCACCTCTTCTGATAATAAATACATGTCACTTTCAATACTGCTCACCGATAACTCCACCCTATTTATATTTAGATTTTTCTTGCTTCTTGGTAAACACTACTATACAATTTTAGCCTATTATTATCGTTTATATAGGCGCCTGCGTGAGGTGCTTACTTCGACAAAACCTGTCCTACCCCAATCACAAATTCACCTTCGTTAACCGCTTCATTAATAGAAATATCATAAACTAACCCCGAAGCTTGCGCGCGTATGTCTATAATTGTGGGTAACTGACCCTGCTTATTAAAACTTAATACTTTATAAATAATTTCTCCAGCCTTGACAAAACTACCCAATTTGACTCTATGTTGAATCATACCACCTGTAGGTGAATAATATTTGATAATATTACCGCGTTTTATCAACAGCATTTGATTATTTAATGTTATATTCTCAAGTAAAGCAGGCAAAACGCTACTACTGATACAGCCTTTTTGTATCAAATAATTTTGAACACCCTTAACACCTTGGGTTACAGATTCAGAAATCATTTGCATTCCTGTACCAAGTTCAAGAGTCCAAGCTTCAATATCAAACTTAATTTCTCTTCCTAAAGATTCTAAGCACCGTTCCAAAGCTAGCCAAGGTTTAATAAAAGCTTCATCAAACGCATCTCCATCGTACTCGTCTAGTAAGATGCCAAAATTTAGTAAGAAATATTCAGCACTTGGTTCACGATTATGAAAATAATAGAGGTAATTCAATCCTTGATTAGTCGAACTATGTAAATCAATTACATAATCAGCATCTAAACTCAGCGACTGTAGCAGATAGCGAAACTTTTGAGTAAAGGGAACACTACTGGAAGAATTAATTTTTTCTAAAAGTTGGGAGAATTTTTCCTTAATGATGGTTAGATAATTATGTCTGACGACCTCTATTTCCAGTAGAAGTTGAGATTCAGCAAAAGCTGCTAAATCATCAGCTTCTTTCTCATAGTCCCAGAAGATTCGGTTCCAGTCCTTAGCTTCATAGCTGCAGTAACGTCCCGGAGAGAAGTGCTGCGCGCGTTCGTTTGTTCCCATCGGGTTACAAACTGGAACCAGCCAAATTTCCCCAACCAAGTCAGTAGAATTTATTTTTAACAAAAATTCTATCAACTGGTGAATTACTGCATTACCGGAAATTTCTGCACCATGTAAGTTCGATTGAATATAAACTTTTTTACCAGATTGGGCGCCGATAAACTTATAAACTTGTAGCGACAATATATCACCTGAAGCCATATGTCGCAAAGGAATAGTCTCTATAATTGGCAGCATTAAAGATTTTTGATTACTATCAACGTGAACTAGGATATCCTGGGGCGCGAAACTCGACGGAAAAAGGTTCTACTGGTGCTTTAGATGGTGCCTGCGTATTAGGTGATTTACGATTATTATGAGCGGCGCCTTGCTTTTTGAGTTTAGTATTTGGTTTAGCCTTGGGTCGATAGCTAGAACGATGTTTAACCTTACGCTTAGACGCACGATTATAAGGATACTCCTTAAAGATGCTAGGACGAGGATTAAGTTGAGCTTCTACAGGCATATTAATTGATACACTAACACTAGTAGCTATTGTTAGCGTTGTTAGTGAAGCTAGCTTTTTAATCCAAGTTGTGCAATCAAGTACATTCATAGACATATTATGGCTTCAAGCATTCGTACACATTTATGCAAAGTCTTATTATAATTTGATATCTCATGCCTCTAGAAGTTTTTTAGGAACCCACTACTCAAACCCCATATAAAGAAAAGCCTCGCAAGAAAAACTACGAGGCTCTCAATATATCAAAAGTTAGAAGCTGGAACAGAAAAGCCAGCCTGCACTAGTACAAGTTGGCAAAAGTAAAAAGTAAAAAGCCAAAAGAAAGCCTATTTCAATACTTTTCTAACTATTTTAAATGGTAGTTTCGATTTCTGCGCCCCCTGTACTAGTTTGATCATCCATACGGCAGTTGCCTTCCGGTGCTACGCTTGGGGTTGAGTTAACTGGCAGTGGTGTGATTTGTCCACCTGTTGATGGTGATGAGGTGGGTGTTACTGGTGGTAAAGCACAAGAAGGAATAGGCAGGATTTTGAATTTACGTTTCTGATACTGATAAACTTGAATTATTAGAGAACAAACAGCACGATTTTTATCGATTGCACATCGCTAAAAACTCTGATATGGTCACTGTCTTCTTTGATGCGGTCGTAGAATTCAATTAGCGTTTTCGCTGTGAGTTATGCCTCCAATTTTAATTTTTTCTTGAGAGTCGAGCTTGCACCAAATGCACCAACAGCAAGTAATCCTAACATAGAAGCGGGTTCAGGGACTGATTTAGAATCCACCAAAAACGAAACTTGGTCTATGTGTGGTGATTTGACACTATCATTTTGATCTCCTTGGAATGCTACGGTGATATCTTCACCCCCTATAATGCTCAAATTAAATAAATTCTTAGTCCAATTTTGTCCATTCATGGCGATTTCTTGATTCAAGAGGTTGCCAGATTTTGACCCAACAACAGAAACTTTACCAGTACCACCGTCGCGACTCCATGCGTCAAAAGAAAATACCGCAGAGGTTTGAATATTGTCTAAAAGTTTAAAAGTCTGGAAAACTTTTTCGTTTTTGTCTAAGTTTGTTTCCAAGTGTTTACCAGTTCCCAGACCATCGCTGCCAATTGCAGGAGAGCCAATTTTTCCCTGATTCCACAATTCAAATTGACCATTACCAGTTGTTTGCCAGCCAGGGACATCAGTGGTTCTAGCCCAGTCGCTGCTAAAATCTGTTTGCTCAAACTCGCCATTAGTTACCATTTGCATGGATGCAGCATTCGCAGATTGCATTCCGCTAAAGCCCAAAGCAGCACCAGCCGCAGCAGCAACAACCAATTTGCCAAGTAGTTTCACGCTCTTATCTTCCTTCTATATAAAAATTGCTCGATTAAGCTAAAGGCATCTGCTTGGTAAGCATTTCGCCTCTATATCTCAGTGATAATTCAAAACTCTCATAAGAGCAATAGATATTTTGATACCAGTGCAAAAACTTCAATAAACTTTATTTGCTAAGTAAAAAAACGATGCAGTTATAATCACGTCATGAATATAAAGTATTATTTATTACTAGTTTTTTAAAAAAAAATAAGTAATAAGACGTATTGATAAAGTAATTTAAATGAAGTTTAGGCTAGGCTCTGTAGTAGCATTGCAACAGAAAACCGATTTAAGCACTGTCACACGAATACTACAAAAGTATTTATGTGCTGAAACCTTTAATCTTTCGTCAAGAGGTTACTCGGCGATTTCATTCATTGAGCTACTATAACCATCAATAAAATCCTTATAAAATAAGACTTTTAAGCTTAACCTAGTTTTCTGTTCTAATGATGCTCCTACCCCTTAAAACATTTTTGCTTGTTGTTCGGGTGTCACTCGCTTCGCTCAAATTGTTAGGGTCGATGGGGAGTATTATCTCCCCATCGACCCTAACAATTCTGAATTTTGAATTGTTGAGGCCATACCCATACCAGTATCGCTAACACGAAAAATAGTACTAGTATTCTGACGTATTTAGAACCATTGTACCAATAAACCAATCAAATATAGCCTGATTAACTATAGGTATCACAATAAGGCAATTATGCAGCGACTACCAAAAATACCTAAGTTCCAGGCAAGTTTCGCAAACGCTCGCTTTGGTGAGTACGGTCAGCTAATGTTTTTAGAAGCGGGCCATGCGATGTAAATTCGATAACACTAACTGAACCGACTGGACAACCTAAACGATAACGAAAACGGCCAACATCAATACCCATGAGGCTACATAAGATGATGCGAATAGTAGCTTTATGCGAAACAATTAATACATCACCATCTGTGTAACGCTGCTTAATTTCCTCAACAACCTGCATCGCGCGTGAAGCGATAGCTATCGCCATTTCTCCACCAGTCGGTGCATACCAAGCAGGGTCAGCAAGCCAGCGAATATAATCATCATGAAATTCAACGCTGACTATATCTGGTGTTTTTCCTTCCCACTGACCATAATTTATTTCTTTTAAACCATCGCGAAGTTCGGGCTGTAGATTAACAGCATCGCACAAAGGCTTTGCCGTCGCAATCGTTCGCCGCATTGGACTGCAAAAAATTGCTTTCCAATGGGTAGAACTGTAAGCTTCAGCAAAAACCTGTGCCATTTCGGTTCCATCAGGTGTAAGTTCTGCGTCAATGGAACCACAGTAAGAGTTACTGCGACTGCATTCAGTTTGTCCGTGACGAAGAAAGTAAAGCGTTAAAGCCATGTTATGAGTTAGGATTTATGAGTTAGGGGTTAATCCTAACGCATAGTACCATTCCCTTACTTAATTCTTCGTGTTCCGGTAAGGACAATTTTATAGTTAATTTGTTCTGGCTTTGCTTTTTGATAACAGGTATCAATTGGTATATCAGCAGCACATTTTACTTCTTTTGCTAAACTCGATTGAATGTGCTGCGAAACCTATAAGACAAGTTAAAGTAAAAGATGCTGACAAGGTAAAACAAGCCAGTAAAAACACATTGGTATTTTTGTTAAACATAATACTTTGTCACGGAATTAGGATGAAGAAAAAGTATTCCAGTTATATTTGCCACCGTCAAGTGACTTATATGACAGTTTGCATATCTTTTTCTCGTCCTTGCTTCTAAACAGGGTTTATATTATTGATATTTGGAGTATATTTATTTACCACAGAGGCGCAGAGAACACAGAGAAGAGAATAAAAGCGTAATTACTAGATTTAAGATTGATGTCAACTCAAAATCTATAAGTCAGAATATACAGAGTTTACACATCTGACTTACACACATAAATATGACAGTAACCGCAGCAAATCCTTATCTCGACGGAAATTTTGCCCCAGTAAGCGATGAAATTACTGCCGACACATTAAAAGTAATTGGTGCAATACCCCCTGAGTTATCAGGGATGTTTGTCCGCAATGGTCCTAACCCCCAATGGGCACCTATTGGTCAATATCATTGGTTTGATGGTGATGGGATGCTGCACGGTGTCCATATTAATAATGGTAAAGCGACATATCGTAACCGCTATGTCAAAACGCGCGGTTGGAAAATCGAAAATCAAGTAGGCAAAGCTGTATGGAGTGGAATGTTGGAACCTCCACAACCAAATAATCCACATGGTCCTGGTAAGAATACAGCAAATACTGCACTTGTATGGCACGCAGGTCAGCTACTTGCAACATGGGAAGGTGGGGCGCCGCACGCGATTGAGACACCTTCGTTAGATACAATTGGTGAGTATACCTATAACGGTAAGTTAGCATCTGCTTTTACGGCACATCCAAAAGTTGACCCAGTAACGGGTGAAATGATGTTTTTCGGTTATGGGTTTGCACCGCCTTACATAAAGTACAGTGTAGTATCTGCAACAGGCGAACTTTTAAGAACTGTACCCATAGATATACCAATGGCGGTAATGATGCATGATTTTGCAATTACTGAGAACTATACAATATTTATGGACTTGCCGTTAACGTTCAGTATGCAGCGAATGCAGCAAGGTCTACCTGGACTAATGTTTGAACGTGATAAACCTAGTCGCTTTGGTATTGTTCCGCGTCATGGAGATAACAGTAATATTCGTTGGTTTGAAGCTCCTGCTTGCTATATTTTTCATACCCTCAACGCTTATGAAGAAGGAGACGAAGTAGTACTTATTGCTTGTCGCATGAGTTATACAAATGTTTTAATGTCAGAAAAGACAGAGGGAGATGGAGGTGTTCCCCGCTTATATCGCTGGAAATTTAACTTAAAAACTGGAAGCGCGCGTGAGGAAATGCTCGACGATACACCAGCAGAATTTCCTCGCATTAACGAAGACCTACAAGGACGAAAAACTCGCTATGGATATAGTGGAAAATTGACTCCAAGTTCTGTACCTTTATTCGATGGTGTAGTAAAATACGATTTGGAGAAACAAACATCGCAAATACACCAATTTAAAAAAGGTTGTTACGGTGGCGAAGCAGCATTTGCACCTTCCCAAAATGACATTAAAGAAGATGAAGATAAAGGGTGGTTAATTACTTTTGTATTTGATACTAATACAGAAACTTCAGAGCTTTTAATTATCAATGCTCAAGATGTAAATAGTACACCTGTGGCGTGCGTTCTTATTCCTCAGCGCGTACCTTACGGTTTCCACGGCGCCTGGGTTTCATTGTAATATTTAGGAGGTAGGGTGTGTGAAGGCTATAAAAATTACGAAATAAAACAAAAGATATGGTAGCCTTCACGCACCGGAACAAGGAGCTAGATATTTTGAAGCGGAATAAGGAAATTATTTATAAATTAAATTAAATTAAATTAAATTAAATATGGTGCGTGACGCTACTAGATTATTCTTTTTGTTCATAATTTTTATAGCGTCACGCACCCTACGGTATAATTCTCCAAAGTTTAATCGTCCCATCTTCGCTACCACTAGCAAGTGTTTTACCATCTGTTGTGAAAGCAATAGACCAAACACGGCTGTTATGACCTTGGAGAGTACGAATTTCTTCACCTGTAAAAGGGTTCCATAATTTAATCGTTGTGTCACTACTCGCACTAGCAAGCATTGTAGAGTCAAAACTAAAGGCAACAGACCAAATTATATCGGTGTGACCTCGAAGCATTCGGTACTCTTGACCGTTTGATACACTCCAGAGTCTGATGATTTTATCTGCACCTGCTGAAGCTATCTGATTTCCATCAGGACTAAAAGCAATTTGGGTTACAGTATCGTTATGACCTTTTAAGGTACGAAACTCTTCTCCAGTAGAAACATTCCATAGCTTAATGGTTTTATCGCTACTTCCTGCTGCAATTGTTTTACCGTCAGGACTAAATGCAACTGAAGTAACTCTACTAACATGACCCCGAAGTGTACGAATTTCTTCTCCTGTGGCTATATTCCAGAGTTTAAGTGTTTTATCAGCACTACCAGTAGCAAGTGTTTTTCGGTCTGGACTAAAAGCTAGGTCTGCAATAGCGTCACTATGACCTACAAACGTGCGAATTTGTTGTCCGGTTTCAAGGTTCCACAGTTTTGCTGTTCTGTCACTGCTACCACTGGCAAGAGTTTTACCATCAGCACTGAAGGCAACTTTCATCACGCTTTGACTATGACCTTTTAGCGCGCGAATTTCTTCACCAGTATCGATACTCCACAGTTTGATAGTTTTGTCAGTACTACCGCTGGCCAAAATCTTTCTATCTTGGCTAATTGCAACAGACATTACATAACCAGAATGCGCTGGAATTGTTTGCTGCAAAAAAACGCTGCTGGGTAAACTACTAATTAAGAATGTTGGCGCCGTTGGAAATATTCTATACCGCATGTAGCCGTATACTTGTGTACCAATTAAACTTACCAGTAATACTACACTACCTAGAAATAAAGATTTTGTTCGTTTAGAATTTTGCTCAAACGCTATACGTATAGATGTAAATTTACCGACAAGTTGTGCGAACGGTGAAGGTTTGGATAATCGTCGTGATGAAAATGGACGTTGATTATTTTTTGCAGTAAATTGTGAAGAAGGCAGAGGAATTTGTGCTGATGATGAAGTGGCGCCTGTAGCGAATGAATCTAAATCCCTTTGTACTTCTTCAGCAGACTGATAGCGTTGATTGATATCTTTTTTAAGTAGTTTATCAAAAACCTCTCCTAATTCATCCGAGACTTGATAGCGAAGATACTGGCGCCATGAATTCACCCACCCATATCCGTATTCAGTCCACAACTGGAACGGTGAAACACCCGTGAGTAAATGAAAACACGTGGCGCCGAAACTAAACAAATCACTAGCTGGATACGCTTCGCCACCGTTAATTTGTTCAATCGGACTGTATCCAAACGAACCAATTGTTGTTCCAGGTTTAGATTGAACTGTAGCAGTCAACTGCTTTGAGGCGCCGAAGTCAATCAAAACTATATCACCACCACGTTTGTGTATTCCAGATGTTGAGGAGTATCCTGATGCAGATGATGCAGAACGAAAAGTAGTGTATTGAAGCAAACGACGCATGATATTTTGAGGCTTAATATCGCGGTGAATAACACCATGTTCGTGAATAAAACTGAGTACAGGTAACACGTACATAAATAATTCACGAATTTGAGCTTCACTAAAATAAGTGCGCTGTTGCAGTTCTTTAAATAAATTCTGACCCTCAATAAATTCTTGGACGAGATACAAATAATTATCTTGCTCAAAGTAAGCAAGTAACGTTGGGATTTGTGAATGTCTCCCAAGTTCTTGCAAACGTTTAGCTTCTTCCTTGAAAAGCTCAATAGCCTTATTCAAAGCCCACGTACCTTGGACTTTGGGTGCTAGTTGCTTGACGACACAGCGTTCATTCAGCTTATCAGCATCTTCTGCCAAATAGGTTTTGCCAAAACCTCCCTCATCGGAAAGTACTTTAGTAACGCGATAGTGACCTCGAAGCAATGTGGTCAGAGGTGCGCTACAACTCTGGCAATACTGATGAGTGTCAGGATTGATGGGACTAGGGCAATCTGGGTTGAGGCAGCAGAGCATCTTCACATCAACTAAGTGACATTATAGATGTTAATGATAGCGCTGCCAAACAAATATCTCTGCTATTTTGGCTAATTTTTAATTATTTAATTTATTGCTCTTGCAGGCGCCAGACTTTGATTTGATTATTAAAGCTGCTACTTGCTAGATTTTTGCTGTCCGGACTAAAAGCAACAGACCAAATACGGTTATTGTAGCCAGTAAATGTTGTTATTTCCTTGCCTGTTTGTAAATTCCAAAGTTTTATGGTTTTATCTGTACTTCCACTTGCAAGTGTCTTACTGTCTGGACTAAATGCAACAGACCAAACACTATCAGTATGTCCTTTGAAAGTGCGTATTTCTTCACTAGTTTCAAGATTCCAAACTCTTACAGTTTGATCCCATCCAGATGAAGCGAGAGTTTTACCATCAGGACTAATAGCAAGCGAAGTAACTGCACTATCATCATGACCTGCTAGCGTCTGAACTCGCTGCCCTGTGTTCAAATCCCAAATTTTTATTTTGCCGTCAAATTGAGTACCTGTAGCAATTATCGCTTGATGACCCCGTTTGCTCAAAGCAAAATCTGAGGGTAGAACTGTAATCACAAGACTATTAATAACATCACAGTTACCCTTTATTGTCCTGATTAATATTCCTTTCGTTACATCCCACACTTTAACGTTTTGATCCCAACTGCCGCTAGCAATAATGGCGCCATCAGGACTGAAGGCAACAGACTGTACCGACGCAGAATGACCTTTCAGGATATGAACTAGTTTTCCTGTAGTGGCATCCCATAATCTTACAGTTCCGTCCAAGCTACCACTCGCCAGTGTCTTACCATTAGGGCTAAATACAATTGTATTAATTTCTTGAGCATGTCCAACGAGTGTGTTTTTGAGTTTTCCTGTAACTGCGTCCCAAAGCTTAACAGTTTTATCATTGCTAGCACTGGCAATTGTCATACCATCAGAACTGTAAGCTACTGCCGAAACTAAGTCTAAATGTCCTGCTAGTGTTAGAACTGGTGTAACCCCTGTTGCATGAGCATGTAGAACAACGCGCGAGGAGATATTTGTTAAGGGTTGCCAGTACCATACTGCTCCAAATCCCAACAAAGCTATACTCCAAGTGAGAAGTTTATTGGAAGCAATACAGCTTGTAAAGTTTACAACACTTATTCGGGATGAAGACTTGTTGAGAGGCATAGTAAATACACTGTTGATAGCTGTGGTCAGTATTTGTACTAGGTTAAACTGTAAATTTAATAGGGCTAATTACGTATAATTAGTGAACACAACACAAAATACATAAAAATTTAAAGGCAATTTTACGTATTTTTCTATCTTAAATATAAAATTATCAATTATTAGAAGTTTATTTAGTTACATACCCTTACTGAATGTATAAATGCAAGCATCGCGCTAATAGCCCAAAAAGCTTTTAATAACTGCAATGCAAGAATAATTCAATATATGGGTACTATCGTTTTAGAGATTTTTGGTTTACGCAATCTTTAAAAATCTAGATGGACTTTGCATAATCTTTAAGAAAACTGGCAACGGATGATAAACGGATGTAACGGATAGGTAATTTTAAATAACAATTGTAGGGTGCGTGACGCTACAAGTCTTATATCTACGTTGAAGTTTTCTTATAGCGTCACGCACCAACTCATAATTATAACAGTAATGATTGTGAATATTTGTAACAAATGACTTATATAAAATTTCGCACCCATAGTACTACTGGTTAACTTGAAGCTACAGTTTTTAATTTTCCAATCGGTTCAAATCGTTATATTTGGTACTACTGGTTGAGTGAACCAGTAGTACTTCGCTCCTTGATTTGCTTTATCGTTGGCGCCCAAGCTCGTACTACTTGTTCACAATTCTTAAAGCGCTTTTAAGACGTTTTTAATCTGTCCCAACCTGAACGCACGGTTTATCCTGATGTTACCATTAGCGGATTACACAAAGCTTCAACTATTAGATTAGACCATTTAATAACACTGCGTCGGTCAATAGTGATGCGTAAACTGGGAAAATTGTCTTTAGAGACACAAGAACAAATTATAGAGAAGTTGTACAGTTTATTACGAGTATGAATTAAAGATTAATTCACGTTAACTACTGTAATTTATTTGGATACTTTTCTTTTCTAATTTGACTGGCGCCATATTCGCAGTGTTCTATCGGCGCCACCACTAATGATTATTTTACCGTCTTTACTAAATGCGAATGTTTCTACACTATCTCCATGTTTTGCTAAGGTACGGATATTCTTTGCTGTAATATAGTTCCAAATTTTAATGGTTTTATCCCTACTGCTACTAACTAAGGTCATTCCATCAGGACTAAAATTGACTGCGGTTACTTCTGCTGTGTGTCCTTCTAAACTACGGGCAAATGTTCGAGTTTGAACGTTCCAAAGATTTATCGTTTTATCGCTGCCACTTGCTAGGTATCTACCATTGGTGCTAAAAGCAAGCGAGTTTATCTCAGCACTTCCTGTGAATGCGTGAACTAGGCGCCCGGTTTCTGTGTTCCAGAGTTTGATACTTCCATCAAAACCACCGCTAGCTAAAATTTTACCATCTGGACTAAAAGTAACTGCCCGCACTGCTCCCGTATGTCCTTTTATGGTGCGAATTAATTCACGTGTGTATAAGTTCCAAAGCTTGATAGTTTTATCATCGCTTCCTGAAGCTAGTATTTTTCCATCTGGACTAATAGATAAAGTGTGAACTGGAGCAGTATGTCCAGTTAATGTATTGATTTCCTGACCGTTGGCTAAATTCCAAAGTTTAATGGTGTTATCATCACTGCCAGTAGCTAAAATTTGACCTTCAGGATTAATTTGGATTACGTTGACACGGTTGTTATGTCCAAAAAGCGTTGAAATTGCCTGTCCTGTTGCTAAACTCCAAAGTTGAACTGTGTTGTTGTTAGTACTGGCAATTGTATTTCCATCTGGTGTTATTGCTATTGATACAACGCTGCTTTCATAACCCCTAACTGTAACAGCTAAATTAAAATTGGGCATGACGCTACTCATTGAATTAAGCTGTTCTGCTTCGACTGATTCTTGGTCTGGCTGACTGCGGTTATATGGATTAAGTGCATTAAAATGAAACTGCTTATACCAAAATTGTCCTAGTACTAAAAGTAATACGCCTGCAACGCTGATACAAGCAACTTGAACCTTTATGTTACGACTCAACGAAAAGTAAGACGAAGTTGGTTTGAATTTAGGTAATTCTTGGTGCAAGTCTTGAATAACTTCATCAGCAGATTGGTAACGCTGATGTATATCTTTTTTCAAGAGCTTATCTAAGACCTTCGCAAAATCATTGCTGACGCTCACCTTTAAATAATCATGCCAACGGCTTACCCAAGCATAACCATGTTCTGTCCACAACTTAAAAGGAGAAATTCCTGTTAATAAGTGAAAAGCTGTTGCACCTAAGCTAAATAAATCACTTGCTGGATGTGCTGTTCCATCGCGAATTTGCTCTATAGGGGAATATCCATGTGAACCTATTGAAGTTCCTGTTTTAGAATATACCCTCGCAGTCAATTGTTTAGAAGAGCCAAAATCTATCAATATTAACTTTCCATCGCTTTGACGACGCACTATATTTTGTGGTTTAATATCGCGGTGAATTACACCACGTTCGTGAATAAATTTGAGAATCGGTAACAAATCGAGTAATAACTTACGTATATCCTCTTCGTGATAAGGCGGATGTAACGACTGGACTTGGCGCCGCGATTGCAATTCACGTAATAAATTTTGCCCGTCTATAAATTGCTGAACTAAATATAAATAGCTATTTTCTTCAAAGTAAGCTATTAAAGTAGGGATTTGTGCATGTTCTCCCAACTCCTGTAAACGCTGTGCTTCTTGTTGAAATAATTCTATTGCTTTCTTTAGTGCCCAACTGCTATCAGCTTTGGGTGCTAATTGCTTGATAACACACAGTTCATTTAATTTATCAATATCCTCTGCTAAATAAGTTCGACCAAAACCACCTTCATTACTAAGTACCCGCAGCACACGGTAACGATAGCGCAATAATTCTACAAGCGGGGCGCCGCAAGTTAAACAGAACTTCTCACCATTAGGATTGAGCGGGTTTGGACAATCGGGATTTAAGCAGCAGATTGTCATTTGAATTAATTAAAATTGTGCGATGGGCAACTAAAATTTGGTAATGGGAATCAAAAATTAGGCGTTGAGTAGAAAGAATCTTTTTAATCATTCTCTGTTCCCCATTCCTATTCCTTGTTTCCAAATTAACTTTATACATGTCGTATTTAGAACAACGACATTTATTCAGTAAGATAATTTATCCTTGTATTATACAAAAACATTTTAAAAAACAAGCATTTTTCTTTGTACAACTTTCACAATTAAATATTCATATTTTTGAAATAATTTTGTATCTATTTCGACAGTTTTTTGTCATCTTATAAATTATTACTATGCTAATAAAACAATATATTCTTTTCTAGGTTAGTTGTTTTGCAACCGCAATTTTTTAATTAAGAAAATATAAATTTTAGAAGGTGATCCCCCCTAACCCCCCTTATTAAGGGGGGAACATGAGTTAATTGTTAACTTTCTTTATTAAGTGGGGGGAAATGAGTCTATTCTTAGCCCCCCTTATTAAGGGGGGTTGGGGGGATCAACTCTGTATTTTGTATTATTGAGGCGCCATCATCATTAATAATATAGACCATGAGTCTTGATTTAAACTCAGTAATAGTAGTAGTTATGACATAGAATTAATATCCATCCACTGAATATTACTAGGCTGTTCTATTACTCTAATGTCTTGCCATTGAATTTCTTCAGAATGGGGCAGTTCATAGGTATTAGCCGCCTCTTGAGTTATTGCAAATTCTATCTCGTTCCTGTCCTCTGTTATGCTAGCTTGTATATCTAATAGCATTTCTGGCTCAAGCCAGGATTTTCCCGCACTAGAAAAATCTTCTAAAGTTCCAATTTCAAAATCTAGAATACGACACTTTCTAATAACTTCAGGAGATGAGGTTACAAAAATTACCTTGGACTCTAATATTTGTGAAATTTTTAGCAAACTTAGCAAATAGCGTTCTAACAAATTATTGCTATCAAGAGGGTATTGACTCTTATTTATATAATAAATAGCTTCATCAACAAAATGAACGCTTCCATCGTAAGAAGTGTAAAATAACAAATTATTTGACTCTATTGGTTTAATTAAGGAATTTATAACTACGTTTGCTGCTTCCGTAGCCACTTGATAATTGCCTTGGCTAAGATGGATAAGTTGAAGATAAAAATATCTTGGCAATATAACATCTTTACTAAAAAATGTAAAAATATTAGTGTTATTAATGCATAAATCTGGTTCAATACCATATAAAATTTTCATTAATCCATACTCCTTAATTGCAAGGTATTACTTATAATTATACAAGATTGATTTTTTTTGTTTAAGCTCACTCTTCCGGAAATAACTACATTTCT
This sequence comes from Calothrix sp. CBUCES-K 9914, assembly GCF_059640475.1. Classification (NCBI taxonomy): domain Bacteria; kingdom Bacillati; phylum Cyanobacteriota; class Cyanophyceae; order Nostocales; family Calotrichaceae; genus Calothrix; species Calothrix sp. CBUCES-K 9914. The sequence continues at coordinate 14,835 of NZ_JBXXZH010000053.1, read as the reverse complement.
TTCCAAATAAAAAGTTGGATTTTTAAATTGGTGAAAACTGTTTGTAGATACATAGGCATAAAATCCTTTTAAACTTTTTCGCCTGCACGAAATATTTCTTGACTAACTCTGTCTTTTTGACCAATTATATTTGTTAATTGGTTGTCTATAGGTAATTGTTCATTTCTATCAAATAATAAATCTTCATTAGAAACTAAATTTGCAGCTTGTTCTTGTGTTGAGATATCTGTCCATTGTATATTTTGTGAACTATTAGTAGTTGATGATTGAGAATTATTTGATTGATTTTACGATTACTTTTCTTGCTCAATTAAGTTTCCAATAATTCCAATAATTATAAATATTCCAATAATAACCCAAAACAAAGGTTGAGAATGAAACTGTATAAAAATGGTTCTATCGTACATAGCGTGCTAAATTTTAATTAAAATCTATAAATATGCTTGATTTACAAGGCTTACAGACGCTTTTAGTTTTAATTTTGGACAAGAATACCGTTCTGAAGGTAATAATAGCTGTAAGATAAGCCCAGCAAGAGTTTTAAGCTTATTTTTCCCTAAATTAGCACGCTAAGTACGCAAGAGCCCCGTTTTTATATGAAGACGCATATAATTAGCCTACGCTCGTCTGGCTTTGTATCAATAGCCCCAGGCATACTGCCTGTGGGCGTTATATGCAGCCTCACATAAAATTGGTATTACACTTGAACAGTTATGTCTGTCTCCTCTTACAACTTTATTTTAGAAGCACTTTTCTATGCAGCTTCATATTAAATTGGTATTATGCTAAATCTATTTATAAAAAGCTTTAAATGCTTGCTTTACAATTATTGTAAAGTTTAGCTAAAATTTAATAGCTTTTATAAAACATAAAAGGTATTGAATAGCCAAAATTTTTGTTTACATGCTTTTACTTGACTAAGACCATAATCTTTTCGCTTAATTTGATTGAGCTTTTACTGTCTGCTTAAATTTCACAGGTTTCACTTTTTTCGCTTCTATACCTAAAAAATAGTCAATATCTTTTCTTACTGGGTCATAAACAATTGACACACACCAAGGATGATAAAAAAACGCGCGCTGTGTTCTCATGTCTGTTCCTGACATAAACACTCCTAAATTAGGGTGAGAATGATACCATCCCACTATATTTGCTTCTGGGTGAGTTTGTTTGGCATGGTTCATAATCCCTTGCCAAGTTTCTGGTGTAAATTCTAAGTGTACTCCTGTGCCTATTGTTCTCGGTGCTGCAACTGCTGCCGTAATTTCTACGTATATTCCATGCTTAGAATCAGTATAAGCTTGACCAAATAGAATACCACCATGTTCAACACTTACATCTGCTTCTAAATGTTCAGTTAGGCGGTCATATGCTTCTTCTAAAATGTAAACTTTAGGCAATGGGAGATTGATTTCTCGTTCTTTGATAAATTCCTCAATAGATTTTGGGGTTGGTTTATAAACATCTTCGCATTCTACCCAGCTAATCTGATTTAATTGAGGTAAAACAACCGTATTTTCCGCTGTTTGATTACTCTCTTGTGGTAGATTTTCAACTTCTGATGTATCTTGTGTTTCTTTGGGATAAATCAGGTAATTAATAAGTTCAAAAATTTTATCCAATGGTTTCAAAATTGTTTTAAAAATCATTCCAAATAATTGTTGTTGAGGTTTGTTTTGCTGCTTTGAAAGTTTGCTTATCTACTGGAAAACGGCGCCTATTATTTTCTGCCCATGCTTTAGCTTCAGCATTTGCTGGGCTTTTCAAATTCGTTACGTCGTCTGAATATTGAATAATTTTGCCTATGCGGATGACTAACTCGCAAAGATTTTCTGCCATCGTCCAGTAGTTGCCCAGGCAGACTTTCATACTTCCATACACGTTAGGATGAAATATTGGTGTAAGAAATTTAGCTGAAGGCTTATCTTTTGGATAAGTATTGCCCAGAGTTATCTCTACTTGATGACTTGTGCGGAATATAGGCTCACTTCCGTTTAAACGTTCTATTCCTTTACAGTGATATTCGATAATATACTGATGCGGTGGTTTTCCTTGAGTTGAAATAATAGCAAGCGTACCTCCCGACCCAGAAACTAGTTGAGATAATTCTTTAAAGTCGTTTTCTAAACGTTTTTCTCTAATACCCATAATCAACCTGCTTCCAAAATTGGATAAACTTCAAGCACATCATTTTGCTGAACTCCCACTCCTCCAAGGGTTGTTCCAGGGTCTAACTGTTGTCCTGTGCGCTCCAGACGTACTGCGTAGTTTGTAGTTGTTGGTAAATTCCATTTTTGCTGAGTAGCTTCAAGTAGTTTTTCGACGCTAAAAGCAGTAGGTAATGAAACAGATGCTTTGCGTGTTTGGTCTGCTGAACGAACAATTAAGGATACTGAGTCTGACATTGTTACTCCTATGTTTGGCAAAATTGAATTGCTATTTGACCTTTCGTTGTTTCGCAGTGCAATATCTCGTTCTTGGGTAGACATAATTCTTTGAGTGTCATGTTTAACCCAGAACTACTAAGGGAAAAATTTCTGATGACTTGAAAATCCCTTTCGTGGCTACACTTTGGGCAAGTGAGTTTGGATTCTGGAAATTTGCGTAGGGGAGTATTTACTCGCTCTTGATAACCGCAGTCTGGGTTTAGACACTGCATTGAGTCAATAACTTCGTTTCTTAGCCAAAGTAATGGTTCTGTAAAACCGTCTTTTTCGAGATTTTCCAAAATTTCTTGGACACTGAGATTTTCGTTATAGTTGACGTTTATTGTTGGTGCAATATTTATCTCATGAGCAATACAAGCTTCTTGACGTCGAATTTGCACTTTGAAAGCCATCCAAGGATTTAAGCCGAGAAAAACTTTTTCACCTGGATTGAGCAAACCTGGTTTACCATGCAAGAATAAAAGAGCTTGTTGCACTTGCATGGCGCCTACAATCGAAGCAATTGGCGCCGTTGTTGGCATTGCTACTTCTGGGATATTGCGTTTTAAACCCTGACATGAGTAGCGCTGGTTACGTCGCTCCCACATTTGGTTAAAAATGCTGCACTCGTAACAAGCTGCTTCTGTATTGGGGTCAAAGAAACTTACTTCTCCTTCAGCTACACCAATACCCCCATTTATCCAAGGAATCCCCGCGCGGTAAGCTAGTTGATTAATGCAATAGCGAGCGTTGACGCTATCGAGACAAGCAATAATTACATCATGCGCGCACATCTCCAATACCCAAACCAAACTCTAAATCACTGTGGATAGCTTGAATTTGTATTTCTGGGTTAATTTCTAGCACCCGCTGACGAGCAACCTCTACTTTTGGCAAACCAATATCAGACTCGCGAAACAAAACAGAGCGCGTCAGGTTAGTAACAGAAACCGTATCAAAATCAATTACGGTAATATTACCGACACCCAGCAAAGCTAGATTCTTTAATACTTCATTGCCTAAAGCACCTGCTCCTGCAACTAATACCTTTGAACCTTTAAGCGTGTTTTGCTCCCACCAGTCAATTAAATGATGCCTATCGTAGCGGCTCTCTTGAACTTCTGTTATTACAAAAGAGTCCATATTCGCATCCGGAAACTTCTATTTATACAGTTCCCACAATCAAATAAGAAAATTACAATAAATATACTGAAATTTTATATAATTTTAAGATATATTTCCAAAAAATATTAAGTAAATATGCTTAAACCGTGTGTTTATTAATTTAGAGAATATAGCATTCCTAGATGAATTGTAAAAAATTCCTAAATGTAGAGACGCGACATGTCGCGTCTCTACAATGCGCGGATTTTACGAATAATTTAGGACTGCTATATTTGATTGTGTCGTACTTTGGCATCATTAATATTTATACGCCAAGGTTTATTTCCTGTAGTTATTACACAAAACGACCGTCAAGAGTATATCCTGACCTCAGAGGCAGCTGATGCAGGTAATTTAAGGTGCCTAATAACCCTTTTCTCTCGTTTACAAGAGAAAATATTGATTAAAGGACTAGGATTACCCACGTAATTTATTATAAAAAAGCGAGGGAAGTATGGTACAAGCTACTTATATTTGGCAGCCAATTGAGGATTTACCAGAAAATTGGGCAGAATTTGCTTCTCCTGAGTTAGAAAGTCTTGCAGAAATTTAGAAATCTCACTCTAGTAAGCTTCAAAAATCTAATGCGTTAAATAGTTTTAATGAAAAGCTTAGTAGGGAGTGGGCTATTGAGACTGGCATCATTGAAAATATTTATTATATTGATGAACCAACAACACAGCTTTTAATTGAAAAAGGAATTAATGGTGATTTGATTCCTTTTTGTACAACGGATAAACCAGCACTTGAGATTATTTCAGTTTTGAATGCTCATCAAGTAGCTTTAGAAGCGTTGTTTGATTTAGTACAACAAAAGCGTAAACTTTCGCTTTTTTACATTAGAGAATTACACCAAATTATAACACAGCATCAAGAAACGGTTAATTCTGTCGATGCTTTTGGACGTAAAACACAGGTTGCTTTATTACAAGGACAATGGAAAAAACATCCTAATAATCCAACTCGAAAAGACGGGACATCTCATGAGTACTGTCCTCCTTTACAAGTACCAACTGAAATGGAACGTTTAATCAATATGCATTTAGAACATATTAAACAACAAGTTCCACCAGAAATTGAAGCTGCTTTGTTACATCACCGTTTTACACAAATTCACTCTTTTCAAGATGGAAATGGAAGAGTCGCGCGCGCATTGGCATCGCTAGTTTTTATTCAAGCAGGTTGGTTTCCTTTAGTTATTACTCGCAATGTGAGAGACGAATATATTGATGCTTTAGAAGCAGCAGACAAGGGAAATTTATCTAATTTAGTTAATTTCTTTGCAAAATTATAAAAGAAAGTATTTACTAAAGCTTTAAGCCTTTCTGAAAATAGTATTACTGAAAATGAAGTTATTCAACAAGCTATTATAGCTGCTCGTCTATACATAATCATAATATTAATATAATGTTGGGTTGGCGGAGCGTACACCAACCTACTAAACTCTATCCGTTACATCCGTTGTATCCGTTGCAAGGTATATCTTATTTTTTAAATGTATTATATTAAGCAAGGAGTTAATGTTTAAAATCAAGCGGTATTGATGCAATTTACGGTAATGGGTTGCGCTTTCGCATGGCTTGTTTTTGCTTTAGCTTTTCTCGCCATTCACGAATTGCTATTGCTGTTCTAGTAATGTGTGTTTTATATCCTTCCGGAATTTCTACACTGTTACTACCACTGCTACTACTGGCGCCAAGACGTTGGCTAGTCATACAGTTATTCAAAGTTGGCAAATATGACTCCATCCCCAAGTCCCACATTACGTCTTCAGCATTTTTGTAACGCTCTTCAAGAGGAATTTTTATCATTTTGGATAAAACTTTGCCGAAGTGGTCGCTTATTTGCACTTCTTTTTGCCAAGCGATTTCTCCATTATGCGGGTCGTAATCAAATTCTAAAGGCGCCTTACCTGTCAGCATAAACAAACAAGTTACTCCAACTGCATAAATGTCGCTTGCATAAACTGGACGCAGCGAAAATTGCTCTGGAGGTGCAAAACCCATTGTTCCAACAAAATTTGTTGTAGCACTTTTTGAATTACCGTCGCTAGTTTTGGCAAGCTCTTCTTTAACGGCACCAAAATCAATTAGTACTAGTCTACCATCATCGTCGCATCGCAGTAAATTATGTGGTTTAATATCGCGATGAATAACCCGATGCTTGTGGATATATTGCAGTACAGGCAGCAATGAGCGCAAAAATTGTTTTACAACTCCCTCGCTCTTTGACCCTGTTTTGCGAATTTCACGCGCGAGTGTCGAACCACGTATATACTCTTGCACAAGGAAAAACTCACCATTCATATCAAAATAGTCCAATAACATTGGTATTTGAGAATGATTACCAAGTTTACCAAGAGTTTTAGCTTCTTTTTCAAACCGAACACAAGCGCGTTGCAAGCTTTTTGGTTTTGTGACTTTCGGACAAAGTTGCTTAATTACGCAAAGTGGATTTCCGGGTAGAATCATATTTTTAGCCAAAAATGTGACTCCAAAACCACCTCTACCTAAGACTCGATGAATTTCGTAACGGTCGCGGAACAGTTGCTTAGAACCGCACAACTGTCCAAGCTGGGTTTCGTGCAAAATATCATCGTGAAAATCAGACACTTTGTAAGATAAACGATTCATTATTGAATTGCTGGTGTTAAATTAACAGCTGCTTTGCAATGTCTTTAATTTATCCACAAATAGAGCTATATGCCAGTAGCATTACCGTATCTTTGCAAAAACCTAATGTTTTATGGAAGTATCCGGAATTAAACACTGATTGAATGTAAATTATGTCACAAATGAGTGCTGAGTAATGAGTGCTGAGTGCTGAGTAGGAACTCATAACTCATAACTTCTACTTCTTAACTTACTTAGCACTCAGCACTCAGCACTTTCTACTTCTTAACTTACTTAGCACTCAGCACTCAGCACTTTCTACTTCTTAACTTACTCAGCACTCAGCACTCAGCACTTTCTACTTCTTAACTTACTCAGCACTCAGCACTTTCTACTTCTTAAGGGACTTCAATTGGAATTAAACCATTTTCTGGCAGGTAGCTTTGGAATATGCCTTCATCGCTAAATACTAATACTAGCCTTACAGGATAGTCGGGGGGTACTTGTAAATCCGCCCAAGGTACTGCGATTTCTAGACAATTATCTATGGCTACTTGCGCGCGACTGCTGCGACATTGCCAATGAAAGTTTTCTCCTGCTTGCTGAAACTGAACAGATTGGGTAATTAAATTTATTTCTAAGTGGTGATGGTAGTGGTAATTTAATGGCGCCGTATCTGGAAGCGATGCTAAAGGTACTGGACTGTTGTGCATTGTGCGGTCTGGGTAAAACCATAGTAAGTTTAACTCAGCAGGAATATCTTTTCCTGGCTCTACTCCAACTTTAAAGTCTAAGCGTAAGTAAAAATTGAGGTGGTCTACACCATACCACAATCTTTGTATGGCACTGCTGTTGTGCATTGTACCTCTGGCGCCGCCAATTTCAATACGTCCAGCTTTATCCCAGTCTTGTTCGTCACCTTTACCATTAATAACTGGATGGATAAAGCTTTTTGGACGAGAGTCTCCACGCGCTGCGTGACTTTCTAGGGGTTGGCGTAAATAAGAAGGTATTGGTTCATTAAGCGCTTTATAAATACCGTATAAATGCTCACGAAATAACTGGTCGAAAATTTCGTCTTGGTTCGAGGAATGTCCCTCTCCAAACCACCAGAACCAGTCTGACCCCTCGGCAGCATACAGTGCTTCCCAAGCTTCTGGGTTATTTTCCTCGGTTGCTTCTGGGTGACTTGCTAAAACTGCGCGCGCTTCTTTAAGATAATCCCACGCCCGGTTTTTTACTGGGTCGCCTATCCAAGTAGTAAAACTACCGTCAACCCACGAACCGCTATGAAGTTGCTCACCCGGTATCGTCGCATTTGCGGGATATTGCTCTAAAAATTCAGCAACAGTTACAAGTTTAATATGAGGTTCGTTACTCAAACTTCTATACAAAGCTTCTAAAAAGGGCTTACCATCCTGCTGGTAATATTCCCAACAATTTTCACCATCTAGAGCAATTGTAACTAACCAAGGCTGTTCAGGTTGCCGTTCACGCTGCATTTTCGCAATAGCTTCGAGGTGTCCTACTAAATCTGCTGCAGCTTGTTTGGCAGGCATTGAACCATAAGTAAAACCTATCAAATCTGATAACCTGTGGTCACGAAAAACTATTGATAAATCACCTGCTGGTGTTTGTAAGCGATATGGTCGATATAGCAATTCTGGTTCTAAAACGTTTCCTGCGGCGTTACGGTTGAAAAATCGCCTTAAAGTCCACCCTAACACAGCTTCATCCGAACATATCCACTGAAATCCCTGTTTAATAATATACGGTAACACTGCCGGACTAACCGATTGTTCTGAAGGCCATAGTCCGCGCGGTTCGCATCCAAATCTATCTAAATATAAATCCCACGCTTTACGCAAATGCCTTGGAATATCTTCTGCCCACTGAAACCGAGACTGTGGAAGTGTCATATTTGGCACTGCTACACGTCCTGAATTTGTATCAGCAAGTAAAGGCATTATTGGGTGAGTGTAAGGAGTTGTCGTAACTTCCAACTGTCCCGTCTCTTGCATTTTACGATGCTGAGGAATAATGTCAGCCAAAATCGCGCGCTGTTTCGAGTAAATGCGCTGACGGTCACTCAATGTAAACCCTTGACCCTGCTTCAACCAACCTGCTATTTCTGGGTCATCCCAAAACAAAGGATCAATCCACGCCAAATTGTGCCAAGCTAACAAATCACTATAATCGTCTAATTGCCAATTTTGCAAACACCAACTTGCACCATTTTTCTGACGCTGCTCGTACAACTGAGAATAACGAGGGTGTGGGTCAATTAACGTATGGTGATTAGCATCAAAAAAATGTTCAATAATAAACGCGCGTTGTTCGCGACTCAGATTTTCTGTAGGTGTTAGAGTCGCTTCTAAATAAGGGTCAAACGCAGTTCCCGCAATGTAATCTTCGAGTTGCAATATTAATGACGGTACTAAGTTCACAGTTTGGCGTAACTTTGGATACTTTTCTAAAAGTAACACTAAATCTAAATAGTCTTTTGTACCGTGTAATCGTACCCAAGGTAAGCGGTATTTTTGACTACTTGTACTCGTAATACCAATTTGAGGAGATTTATACAATGGCTGATGCTGATGCCAGATAAAAGCTACGTAGAGAGGATGAGACATAGAGGTAGGGTGCGTGACGCTACTAACAATTTAGAACGAAGCTAACCATCAGGTGGCGTCACGCACCAGCGTTAGTACGTGACGCTACTTTTGACTCGTTGATAAGGTGCGTGACGCTACTAGATCGCGATTATCAGTTTCAGATTTTTGGTAGCGTCACACACCCTACATGACTTGTTCAACTTCGGCAATTTCGGGAATCATTTCTCGAAGACGGCGCTCTAAACCCATACGTAGGGTCATTGTTGAACTGGGGCAACTACCGCAGGCACCTTGTAGCCGCAGTTTCACAATCGGACCGTCGAGTTCTACAAGTTCTACATTACCACCGTCCGACATCAGGTAGGGACGCATTTCATCTAATACTGTTTCAACGTTGTCAACTGTGAGTTCCATGAGTTTTAGACCTGGTAAGTTAATTGTGGTGATTCTTGAAAATTACCTTTTTAGGGATTTATGACAAAAAATATTTCATACTCCATCTCTCATTCTAGGAAAATCTTGCCCATATAGGGCGCCCCAAGTACCGGGTAAGGAATGAGGGATATCTCTACATCTTATCTAGTTATTAGCTATTATCAGTTGAACTTAATACAGGCTGCTGATACAGGGGAACTGTAAACGTTACCGTGGAACCTAGTCCTTCACCAAGACTATAAAAGTGAACCTCACCACCCATCGCTTCAACGAGTTTCTGAGATATGGCAAGTCCTAAACCAGTACCTCCATACTGACGGGTACGCGAACCATCGACTTGTGAGAAAGATTGAAATAGTTTGTCTTGTTTATCCAACGATACTCCAATGCCTGTATCAGCGACGCGCACTTTCACCATGCCTGGAAATTCTCGGTCTTGGAATCGCATTTTTTTACGCACAACATCTGCACTCAGCGTAATACCACCTTCATGGGTAAATTTAATCGCGTTTCCTACCAAATTTATCATTACCTGCTTTAAGCGCAGATAATCTCCGAAAACAACAATTTTATCTGCGGTATCAGGTAAAAGCATCTGGAAGCTCAGATTTTTCTGCTCTGCTTGCAACCGCATCGAATTATTCACGTCTACAAACAATTCGTCCAGAGTCACTGAACTTAGCTCTAAATCGTTTTTTCCTGCCTCAATTTTGGCAAAATCAAGAATATCTTGAATTATGCTGAACAAATGTATTGATAACTTGTGAGATTCTTGTAAATACTCGCGTTCTTCTTCAACGCTATCAGTCATATCGTCCAAGATGAGCTTGAGAAAACCCATTATTCCATTTAGGGGAGTTCTAATTTCATGAGAGACATTAGCAAGAAACTCGCTTTTGCGACGGGTTGCTTCTTCAGCCTGAAATCTGGCGGCGCCTAATTCTTTATACAATGTAGCGTGTGCGATTGCTGTTCCCAATTGGTTAGAAACTTCTTTGGCAAGTTCGAGTTCTTCGGCAGTTAAAGATGTACACTCATCGCATAAAGTTATTGCAACAATTGCATTTGGCTGGTCTTGATGTGATGTCACGACGGACAGAATGTGTTCTTGCTGGAAGTATGGGTGTTGAGATTTTACGACAACTGGCTTCAGGGTAAACAGTGCCTCTGCTAACCCAGGTTCAGAATTGATGTCTATCTCCAAGCCCAACATTGAGGTTTTATTGGGTTTATAATATTCGGCTATGACTTTAACACTCTTGGCGCCAGGTTTGTAAGGACAAATAATACACCTGTCTAAACGCAACGCTTTACCTAAACTATCGACAGTTTGCTGCCATATCACGTCTAAATCGAGTGTGCGACGGATACTACTTGTAATCCGGTTAACTATTTTCTGGTGCTGCTGCGAGCGCAATGCCAAATCTGTAGTAGTTGTTAGTGATGGCGCCACTGTTTCATGGGTTCTGTCAGCCACCTGCAAAAGCCTTCCCATTATCAAAACAGTAGTTGCTGCATTACCCAATGATGGCATCACAGGAGTAAAAGCTAACTCCAACTCATATAAATACTGATGATAGCCAAACCAACACTGACATCGCTCAGGGTTCAATGTCGTCATAACCCTTTGTACCCTCTGCAAATAAGCAACTTTATCAACAGGGGCAAACGAATCATCCTGATTTAAAGAAGCAATTATTTGCTCAGTATTAATACTTAAACTTTCTGAGTTATGCCAATAAAAACTTAAAAAACGTCCCGCCCAATCTTGGGTGTAAACCAGTTCGGCTCCTAAATTTGCCCATGAGCCATCAGTGTTACTAGCAATAGATTCCAAATTTCTTGACAATAATATTTGTGGCAGTTGGGAATTGACAGTAATGCTCATGGCTCAAGTTCAATAGATTAATAGCAACCAAAAGGTGATTTAGCTAGCTAGCTCCCTAAAGTTTGGCATAAATTTTTACAGGTGAGGTAGAGTCAGCTGAAAAATTTTTGGTTGCTCTTGAATCCAGCATTACGCAGCTTAAATGTAAATAATATTCTCCTTAAAATGAAAAGTAAAGTTGGCTAATCATTCCACTCACCTCTTGGGGGCATTGTTCGACGTACAGGGTTGCGCGTCAATTCATCGTCTCTTGGTACATCTCCCCGCAACCACTGGCGAATAGCCACTTCTATGACCTTACTAGGGTCGTTGGTAAGATGCTGAATTTGTTGAAGCAATTCTGAGTCAAGACGAATTGCTATCTCGACTTTATCAGCGACCACACGGTCAGCATCAGTTGTTCTATCTTTCATATTCATAGGTTGATGTACCTGAAACTGGTTTCTATATAATTGCTGTTTTTACCTGTTCGTGCTTCTACATATGAGAATAAACAATTCGGGCAACACCCTCGTTCAACACAAATCGAAGCGGACATTCACTGTTTATTGTACGCTTCTAATTGGCAAATGCCAGAGTCCACAATCGTTTAAATAAGTAGCAGGCGCCTACTCTTCATGAATCCTACCGCTTATTTTGTAACTTTTGCTACAGTTTAAAAAAAATTAACTTTATTTAAACTCTTATAACCAGAGGAGTATAGGTGAGGAATATGTTAAATTTTCTACTTAAGGTTTTTTTATATAAAAATATTGAGTGCTAGTAAAGGTTAAAACCTAGGACTATCGAGCAATAACAGCGTTTAGACAAATAAAGCATTAAAATACGTTAAGTATCTTCTTTCTTGGTTGCTAAAAACGGCAAATAAAAGTATATGACTGACGTTCCCGCAGCGCGCATTCGCAATTTTTGCATTATTGCTCACATCGACCACGGGAAATCAACCCTTGCCGACCGCTTACTACAAGCCACCGGGACTGTAGAACAGCGGCAAATGAAGGAGCAATTTCTCGACAACATGGACTTGGAACGGGAGCGCGGCATTACAATTAAGCTGCAAGCTGCCCGGATGAACTACAAGGCAAAAGACGGTCAGGAGTATGTACTCAACTTGATTGATACTCCCGGACACGTGGATTTTTCGTATGAAGTATCCCGCAGTCTTGCCGCTTGTGAGGGGGCTTTATTAGTTGTAGATGCTTCTCAAGGTGTTGAAGCGCAAACCTTGGCAAACGTTTACTTAGCCCTAGAACATAATTTAGAAATCATTCCAGTCCTTAATAAAATTGATTTACCAGGCGCCGAACCGAGTCGGGTAGCTGGAGAAATTGAGGAAATTATTGGTTTAGATTGTAGTGGCGCCATTCTCGCTTCTGCAAAAGAGGGTATTGGTATTGATGAAATACTCGAAACGATTGTAGAACGAGTACCACCGCCAAAAAATACTGTTGATGACAAATTGCGCGCGCTAATTTTCGACAGTTATTACGACAGTTACCGAGGAGTAATTGTATACTTCCGGGTTATGGATGGTACTGTCAAGAAGAAAGACAAAATTTACCTAATGGCATCGGGTAAAGAGTTTGAAATTGACGAATTGGGTGTTTTATCACCTAGTCAAAAACCCGTTGATGAACTTCATGCTGGGGAAGTAGGTTATGTATCTGCCTCAATTAAAGCTGTTGGTGACGCGCGCGTTGGGGATACAATTACTCTTTCCAATGCAAAGGCGCCGGAAGCGTTACCAGGTTACACCGAAGCTAACCCAATGGTATTTTGCGGGATGTTCCCTATTGATGCCGACCAATTTGAGGATTTACGCGAAGCTTTAGATAAGCTAAGTCTTAACGATGCAGCCCTACACTTTGAGCCAGAAACTTCGAGTGCAATGGGTTTTGGTTTCCGTTGTGGGTTTTTAGGACTACTGCATATGGAAATTGTGCAGGAACGTTTAGAGCGGGAATATAATCTTGATTTGATTATCACGGCGCCTTCGGTGGTTTACAAAGTGATAACTATCAAAGGCGAGGAGTTATATATAGATAACCCCAGCCACTTACCGGCACCTAACGAACGGCAACACATTGAAGAACCCTACGTTCAAGTGGAAATGATAACCCCAGAAGTTTATGTTGGCACACTTATGGAGTTATCACAAAACCGTCGGGGTGTATTTAAAGATATGAAGTATCTTACACAAGGACGGACGACTTTAACTTATGAGTTACCTTTGGCGGAAGTTGTTACGGACTTTTTTGACCAAATGAAATCAAGGTCGCGCGGTTATGCAAGTATGGAATATCACCTAATTGGCTACCGTGAAAACCCACTGGTTAAGTTGGATATAATGATTAACGGCGACCCTGTAGATTCACTGGCAATGATTGTTCACCGTGATAAAGCTTACGGTGTGGGACGGTCAATGGCTGAAAAGCTTAAAGAATTAATTCCACGTCACCAATTTAAAGTACCTATTCAGGCTTCGATTGGTAGTAAGGTTATAGCCAGTGAACATATTCCAGCATTGCGGAAGGACGTACTTGCTAAATGTTACGGTGGTGACATTAGCCGGAAGAAGAAACTTTTGCAGAAGCAAGCTAAGGGTAAGAAGCGGATGAAATCTGTTGGTACTGTAGATGTACCACAGGAAGCTTTTATGGCTGTGTTGCGGTTAGATCAATCTTCTTAGGATTTTAGATTGGGCAATTCTTGCAATAATAAAAAATCTTGTAGGGTGGGCATCCTTGCCCGCCCTTTGTTGTATTATTTTTTATTTCCCTCATTTCCCTCACCCTCAAGGATACTGCTGGCGAATCAGGGGTAACACCCATCATTTTATAAAAACAGACGTGTAGAGACGCGACATGTCGCGTCTCTACATTCGCGGTTCAGGACGTAAAATCGTGATGCTGAGGGGTCAGACCTACAATTCGCCGATGGCATCCTTGTAGGAGCGCAAAGTGGGCGGTGTCGGTTTCCGTCCCGCCCAACTTTGCAAGAGAGAGGGGTTGGGGGAGAGGTAAGATAAATCATTGTTTAGTAGGTATTTTGATTTCAAAGCAGGCGCCATTTCCAGGCTGAGAAATACATTTTAAACTTCCCTTATGATTGATCTTATATTTAGAACTTATATTTATGTCTCTTCTTTTACACAATTTTTTAATAAGGGCTGGGTGGGCACTGCCCACTTTACACCTGCACTTAGAAGTATGGTTTATCCAAGAGAACGATTGTGATTTGGTCGATTGCTTTGAGAGCTTGTTGATAAGATTGAATTTTATTTTGCTGCAAAAATAGTTCTGCTGCTATTTGCAAATCAGCTCTGGTGCCTTTTTTATCTCCCAAGAATTCGCGAGTAGTAGCGCGAAGTTGGTACGCTTCAGCATATCTAGGGTTAATTCGCACAGCTTGATTGAAATCAACTATACTTCGTTTCAAGTCTCCTTGGCTACGGCGAGCAACACCTTGGTTTAGATAAGCTTCGGCGTATTGGGGGTTAATTCGTAGGGCAGTTTGGAAACTAGCAATTGCATTTTGATATTGTTGTTTTTGGCGAAGGTAAGCAATACCCTGATTGCGGCGGTAGAAGATAAGGAAGCGAAGATGCTTAATGCGGCAATGGTTGTTTTTAACAATACCTTCGCCAAAATAAAGAGGGCCTTCTGTAGTAGAGTTATGTTTACTAAGACTACAAC
>NZ_JBXXZH010000052.1:0-44331 GCF_059640475.1 Calothrix sp. CBUCES-K 9914 | reverse complement strand
TGTATCCTCTTATAACTTTATTTTAGAAGCCCTTTTCTATGCAGCTTCACTTTAAATTGGTATAAGCCACTTAAAATTTATGATATGAACGATTTTACTGAGCGAGTAAACGTTGACTATACGTCGTTAGTTGGAGGACAACCTGCAACACTCGCAGCTAAAGATTTAGTAGAGTCATGGCGCAAGAATCTTAGCCCGCTTAAAGCTACACAACATATGATCTCGAATCACGCAGTTACACTCAATGGCAACACCGCGACTTGTATCTCTCATTTTCAGGCACATCATTTATTACCAAATGAGCATGGGGCGCCTATTTGGACACTAGGTGGTGTATACTATCACGAATTAGAGCGTACCTCAGATAGTTGGAAAGTTCGTAAAATGACGATGACTTCTAAATGGGCAGAAGGTAATCAGCAAATGATGACAATTGCGGCACAGCAAGGAAAATAAATTAGATACGTTATTACAAAAGCTAATTCAAGTCGTGCAATAAATGGATGCTTTTTATTCACGAGTTTATCCATTGAAACCATTGCCAGATAGACTAGCTTAAAGTATTCAGTTTTTTGTACTTAAGGAACTCACAAAGGAAATAGATTTATGCGCTACAAACTTTTAGGAAAAAGTGGACTCAGGGTCTCAGAATTATGTCTTGGAACAATGACTTTTGGTGAAGATTGGGGTTGGGGCGCCTCTAAAGATGAAAGTCGTCAAATCTTTGATGCATTTGTCAACGCTGGCGGTAACTTTATTGACACCGCCAATGGTTATACCGACGGTAGTAGTGAAAAAATTGTTGGAGAATTGATTGCCAGCGACCGCCAACGCTTCGTCGTTGCCACAAAATACTCATTTCCGTTAGAAATGAATAATCAGAGTGGTAATCCTAACGGGTCGGGCAATCATCGTAAAAACATGGTGCAATCAATAGAAGGTAGTCTCAAGCGGCTTAATACTGATTATATTGATTTATTCTGGCTGCACGCATGGGATTTTACAACACCAATTGAAGAAGTTATGCGCGCGCTCGATGACCTCGTGCGCCAAGGTAAAGTGCTATACGTCGGTATTTCTGATACGCCTGCTTGGATTGTCGCACAAGCAAACACTTTAGCGCAGTATCATGGTTGGACACCATTTATTGCTCTGCAAATTGAATATAATTTGATTCAACGCACACCAGAGCGAGACTTATTACCAATGGCGAAAGCCTTTGGCATGTCGGTAACTCCGTGGTCGCCGTTAGGTGGTGGTATTCTAACTGGTAAATATAATCAGCCCTCAAACAGTGGCGATAATAATCGTCTTGCTGAGATACCTCAACATCAACTTGAGATTGCGGCTACTGTGGTTCAAGTAGCTGCAAACATTGGGTGTAGTCCTTCACAGCTTGCGCTGGCGTGGCTAAAGGTACAATCTGAAACCATCATTCCAATTATTGGCGCCAGAAAGTTGTCTCAGTTTCAAGATAACTTGGATTGTCTTAAAGTAAGTATTACACCAGAACAGTTACAGCGCTTGAACGAAGTTAGCAAAATTGAACTCGGTTTTCCACATGATTTTCTCTCAAATGATATCATACGCGCTCGCTTATTTGGCGGCACTTATCACGATATACAATTTAGATGAGAGCGACAAAAACATTACCATTGCTGTCTTGGAAGATTTTATCGAACAATGTATTTTGCACAATTTTAATTTAGTAGGGTGGGCAATGCCCACCTTACGTATTTTATGTCATCCTGTATGTATCAAGTATTACTAATCGGCATTAGCACTTCTTTCAGCAGTGTCCGGGTATACTGAGCCGAAATCTTTTACAGCCTCTGCGGTTTGTTTGCCTATTCTTTGAAGTCTTTCACCAGGAGCATCTTTAGTTTCACGAGCTTCCTTATTCCAATCCCCTGTTGTTTTTGGTCTTTGGGAATTGTCTTGACGTACTACTTCGTCAATCTTGTTGGTTAGGGCTTTATTACTACCATGCTCAGGAGTGAGGTTTGTTGTTAGTAGTAAAAATCCAACGAAAGCAACAGCGAGAAAACGCTTTACCTGGAATTGTTTAAGCACGTTACTGATGTGGGAGATTGTGCTTGAAATTAAGTTCGTCATGAATTGACTCCGTTAGTTCATTCTTAATACTTTTTCAGATTAGTTGTAAAAATGTAATCATTTCTCTAGCAGAAGTCATAACTTGGTTAAGGAGTAATTGTAACTTAATTCCAAATCCTATGCATCTTACGATATCAAGAGGGCATTATTAGCTAAAATGTCAATACTACCCAGTGCTGATAATGCTGAAGAAAGCAACGAGCGTTTAATAAGACACCTCACGTCGCTCGTAGAACAATTTTCCAGTTAATTTAGCGGGTGCTTCTGTTGCTAACCAAACAGCGGTATCTGCTCCTGTTCTTGGTATTGAAGCAATTACAGGCAAATGGTGGACAGGGACTTTTTTAACAAAAATTTCTCACGAAGTCTAAACCGCTAACCCTTCCATCATCGCATCCACCAAAGCATCAACAAACTCTGTCGTCAACGGCGCATGTTTGAGTAATAATCTATAGAAAATCGAACTGTATAAAACATCAATCACCACTTCTACATCAATATCATCTCGCAGCTCTCCCGCCTCAATTCCTTTGAGAATCAATTGCAAAGGAAGTTCGCGTTGTGGCCGCAACCAATTTTCCTGATAGGCAGCTAGTAACTCCGCATCCGTTTGTCCACCACCAATAATTGTGGCAATAATCTACACTCAACGGCAAGTAACTACCAGGTGCTACGCCGATTTCAAAGCTACCGTTTTGAATTAAATTAGTTGCATATGCGGGTTTAGCTTCTATTGCAGCAAAACCTAGAGCAATGCTAATTACAGCGAAAATACTCTTCTTAAGAAAATTAATCACAGCAAGACTTCTTTAAATTAGTATTTTTGCTGTAATATATTTTACCAACAGTTAAATCAAATACGCATAAATTTTTTTACCTAATTTTATAATAATGTATGAATTTTTGAAAAAACTCCCGATTTGCTCTCTGTCCCTGAACTTTTAACGTTATTCTTGCCCTGAAAAAAAATTTGCGGAGACGTTTAAAGAGGCGCCTGTAGTCAAGTTAAATTTTTTACAGATTACTAATAAACATTTTTTATGATTTTATTTGTATTAGTATATAATACATTGTAGGTAATTTGAGAGCGGTAAAGATGTAATGGAGATATTTAATGGATAGGCGAACGTTTTTAACAACTGTTGCAAGTGCGGGTTTAACATCTTGTTTTGCATCCAACTTTTCCAAACGCAGTTTATCTACTGACACGACGTCAACATTACATTCTTCAACTCAAGGAATTGGTAGTTTAAATAACATTAATACTAGCCTTAAGGATGCTGCCCTTGCTGCCAAAAAAAATTATGGCGCCGCTATATCAGAAGCAGATATTCAGAAAGATGCTGCTTATGCTAAATTAATTGCTAGTCAATGTGCTGTTGCTACTACTGAAGGTGCATTCAAATGGATTGTTATCGAACCGTTGCCTGGAAAGTTTAATTTTGCACCCGCTGACCAAACGATTAATTTTTGTAAGGCGAATAATATAAAGCTGCGTGGACACACACTTGTATGGCACATGGCTAAACCTAATTGGTTAGCTTATCCACCATCACTGCCTGATGTTCAACGGCACTTTGATGGAATTTTAACACGCTATCGCAATAACAGGACACTTTATTCGTGGGATGTTGTTAATGAGGTTGTTGCCGATAAACCCAACGATGCAGAAGACCCAGTTTATGGACTGCGTAAAGGTGTAAAACCTGAATATATCCGTGATGTTTTCCAGATAGCTGCATCACTTGATAAAACTAAAGAATTTGTCATTAACGACTATGGATGTGAAGATGCTGGGTGGAAACAAGACAAATTTTTGAATCTAATTAAGTATCTTAAAAAAAGCGGCGCCAAACTAGATGCAGTCGGTTTACAATCACATTTATGGTTTTCTAAAAGTTATAGTTGGAACGAAGCAGGGTTTAGAAATTTTGTCAAGCAGCTAAAAGATTTAGGTGTAAAACCAATTGTTACCGAACTTGATATTATTATTGATACCCCATTACCGAGTACATTAGCTGAATTAGATGTAATGGTAGCTGATGGATATAAAAGATATCTGGATGCTTGTTTTGCAGAGGGAATAGAAACGATTATCACTTGGGGCTTAAGCGATAAATATTCTTGGCTACGCCATCCTGATTACATACCTCAAAAATTAAAACAATCTAAAGATTTCGTTAGACCCTTACCTTATGATGTAAGTCTCAAACCTAAACGAGCAAGAACGTCAATATCACAATCTTTTATCAAGGCACAGTCTAAATAAACTATGTATTTTTTTGTTGATAACTTTACAATACTTGATATATTGTATCTACTCTTTACTTAAGATATGTTTTTATCTCAACAGTAAATATACTGAAGACTGTCCTGTTACACGAAGTTATTATTACTCATATTGTTTCTGTAAATATATAGTTCATTATGTTTTTTCAAGTAGTAAGTTACATATTGAAAAATAATCAAGTGCGACTTTTAGAAAATTATTGTTACTGGATAATTATAAAGTAAATCTAAAGACAACAGACAATTTGGCTATTGTATTATATTATACATACATGAATTAAATACTTAGAAAAAGGAGTTTACCGTGGTGACATTCCGTTCGAGAAGGATTACTGATGTTACGAAAGCTAGAAAAATCGCTTTTCGTGATCCTCAATCGGTTGTCAAATTCTCGTATGCAATAATGACTACGGTGTGTGTTGCACTTGCAGGTTGTGGAGTTGCCCAATTATATCAACGAGAGTTAGCGTCGCAGCAACAGGAGATAAACGTAAAAGCACTTGGTGTTGATGCACTGCTAAAGACGACGTTGAATAATATTAATTTGCTGCGCTCTCAAGCCGAATATTTAATGAGTCAACGAGAGCGAGTAACTAACTCTGATGATGCTGCCCGTTTAAATTACTGGTTTACAACTGCTGCACACCAAGGTTCTTACAGTTTCGACTATGCTCCACCAACGTTGTTCAGGGATGGTAAAAACTTCAGTTTGTTTGCATTGCAAGACACGGATGTCAAAAAAGTCAGCCCATTTTTTCGTCGTGGTGAGGGTGTATTGCAACGCGAAGTCAAAATGAGCTTGTCACTTGCTCCACTTTTCCGTCCCATTTATGAACAGTTGCCATCTGGAAGTTCGGTTCACTATACTTCGCTAGCTGCACTTGGCATGACTTATCCACCTACACCTCCAATGACTCGTAAGGTACGCATAGAAACGTTTGCTAATGGAGGAATGCTAAAAAATAATTCTAGTGGCAAAATTTATTTTACTTATCCTGATCAAGATGTTTTAGGTAAGGGAATAATGGTGACAGCTAGTAGTCCTGTTTATCACGAAGATAAACATCTTGGTAATGTTGCCATCGACTTTAGCTTAGAAACGTTAAATCGTTTTATCAAAAAGTTTGGTGGTAGAGATACTATCGTTTTGACTACTGAAGGGCAAGTATTAAGTTATCCTAGTTTGCAGCCTGGAGCAACATCAGTTGTTAGTGTAGAGCAGTTGATACAAGATTTTGGCGTTCGCTCAAGACTACTCAAATTACTAAACACCGAAAACAAGGGTCAAGCTTCTATTGATGGCTATATAATCACGTATCAAAGATTGAGTAACGCTGGATGGGTTGTTATTAATATTACATCTGTAAACGCTTTAGTTAAAGATATATTAATTAAACAGTTACCGATAATTTTGGGAGTTCTACTTGGAATGACGAGCTTGTTTTTAATCAGCCTTCAAATCTTAAATGGGGTTTTTGAGAGATTGAATAAAGCGCGTATTGACGCAGAGTTAGCAAATACAAAATTACGAAAAGCATTAACCGAACTAGAATTTCTCGCTTCTACTGACAAACTTACAGGCGCCTGGAACCGTCGTCATTTTGAGCAGGTTGCATCTGCTGAAATCAACCGTATTGGGCGCCATAAGGAAGCATTGTCTCTATTAATATTAGATATTGATTATTTTAAAATAATTAATGATAATTATGGGCATCCAGTAGGTGATATTGTACTATCATCAACATCTCATATCATGAAAAATAATATTCGGGAATCTGATACATTAGCACGTTGGGGAGGTGAGGAGTTTGTGATTCTTGCTCCTTCAACTTCTATTTCAGAAGCTGTAGAATTAGCAGAAAGATTACGCTTGATTATTGCAACACAAACCTTCCCCGAAGTTAAAAATATCACAGTAAGTTTTGGTGTCGCTCAATTTCAAGCTGGCGAAAATCTATATAATTGCCTGAAACGAGCAGACGATGCACTTTACCATGCTAAAAATAGCGGTAGGAATACAGTTGTTGCGGCGCCTTCTTTACGTGGAGTTTACCAATTAATTGAGTAGGGTGCGTAACGGCACCAAAAGACTTTAAATAAAACGAAAAATCTAGTGCCGTTACGCACCATATATAATTGTGTGGGGGTTACTTTGTAACGGATTAATCGCGTCTCTACAACGATTTTATTCTGGTTACGCTCTTGGACATGATATGAATTAGTATCTCCACTCATAATGTCCGGGAACTCTATGACGGTGGCGCCCTGTACCTTCCCAGTGCGCTGGGATATATACTCTATGTCTAGCTCGTGCAATTACTACAGGTTTAGATGCTAATCTATGTGCATGAGGATTGATAAGTATCTCAGCTGATGCTTTTGTTGCTAAAGAAGTAACCGCCAAAGGTAAAGCTAGCATTGTACCAACAATTATCTTTTTCATCATAATCATATCTCTTGAATTCAGCGTGTTGTTTGAGAAGAGAAAACTGTTATTTGCTTTGTTTCTCTTCTATTTAATTAAGTTAGCAGTGTGGTGTGACAAAGTAATGATGTACATATGTCAAAAATTTTTCATTTAGCTATTTCCGCATCTACAGTTGCGGCACGTACAAGGATTAAGTTTTGTTGCACATTGTAAGTTGAGAAGCGAGGACACAATGCTTACAGATATTGAAATATGTTAATTGTTATATGTTATGTCTAACATTAATGTAATAATGCCAGAGGTTGAAAACACAAGCCTAGAAACTCGTGACCTGATTTTAGCCACCGCAGAAGCGCATCTGCGGCGTTTTGGCTATGCACGAACTACGGTTAGCGAAATTGCGCGCGCTTGTGGTATGTCCCATGCTAACGTCTATCGCTTCTTCAAAACAAAAGCCGATATTATTGATGCGGTGGTCGCGCGTTCGCTAGCTGACACCGAAAAGGCATTAGCTAAAGTTATGAAACTGTCTAAGCCTGCCAGTGAACTGCTTGAGGATTATATTTTGGAACTTTATTGCAGCAAACGCTCGCAAGCTTCAACTGACCCAGAAATTTTTGAGGCACTCAGCGCAATTTTACAAGCACATCGAAATGTTATTGAGCAGCATCTTGTTCATATTTACGCTTCTATAAGAGAAATTTTAAACCGTGGTGCCCAATCTGGAGAATTTAAAATCATAGACCTTGAGCGTGCGACTCATGCTGTCTTAGATGCTACCCTCAAATTTCGCCATCCTTTGCTGATGGCAGATGCAAATGATTCTCCAACTGAGGAGCAAGTGGTTACGGTTACTAAATTATTGATTGCTGCATTATCAATGGGCTTTGTTTGAAAATCCTGTAGGACGGGCAAGGATGCCCATCCCACAAGAACACTCTGACAAATTTCATTTTTTGTCACTTGACATAATCGCTGTGGCTAGATTAAGGTTTATCTAGCTAGTGACAATTTTCAATAGTTGTAATTTGTTAGAGAAAAAAGTAATGAAAGTTTTTGTTACGGGAGGTTCAGGCTTTGTCGGTGGCAGAATGATTCAGATGCTACGAGAACGTGGTTATGAAGTGAATGCACTCGCGCGTTCAACACAAGCTGCAACACAAGTTACTACGTTAGGCGCCTCTGCTGTCAGGGGTGATTTATTGAATGAGACGGTGATGATGAAAGGAATGGAAGGGTGTGACGTTGTTTTTCATGTAGCTGGATTTTTGAGTATCTGGGGCACCTACAAAGCATTTTATGAAACTAATGTATTAGGCACAGAATACGCACTTTCTGCTGCGACTAAAGCAGGTGTTTCAAGATTCGTTCAAATTGGTGCTGCTGCTTCAGTCTTGAATCACAAACCACTATCTAATATTGATGAACTGGCGCCACTCCAGCAACCCGATTTTTCTCCTTATATTGCAACTAAAAGCATTGCCGAACAAAAAGTAATTGCAGCAAATAAGATTGGTTTTACAACTTCTGTTGTTCGTCCTTCATGGATTTGGGGTCCAGGTGATCACGCTTTACCACAGTTAATAAAGGCGGTTCGTACAGGTCAGTTTATCTGGATTGAGCAGGGAAATTATCCTTATATGACAACTCATGTAACCAACGTTTGTTATGGCGCCATTTTAGCAGCAGAGAAAAATCCAGGTGGACAGTCCTATTTTCTGAGTGATGGTGATGTCGTGCAATTTCGGGAGTGGGTAACAATGCTGCTAAATATTGAGGGAGTTAGACCGGGAAAGGTGAGTATTCCTCGATGGTTAGCTTGGAATGTTGCCGGATTTATGGAGATGGTTTGGAAGACAACTAAACGTAAAGACGTTCCACCAATCACGCGAACAATGGTGAGATTAATTGGTCAAGAGTTTACATTTAGCGACTATAAAGCTAGAACTGAGCTTGGTTATATGCCGATAATAAGCCGTGATTCTGGGTTATCAGAACTTGCATTTAGAAAAAATTAATATGAAAATTAATTACAAGTAATTGAAGTAAATGTACCAGCAAATATAGTGTGGCAGGGTATTCAAACAAGGCACCTTCTAATTTTGCTTAATAGGAATCTCAATTATAAACTCAGTTCCTTTTCCGAGAGTAGAGAAACACTTTATTTTACCGTTATGTTTCTGGGTAATAATTTGATAACTGATGGACATGCCCATACCTGTGCCTTTGCCGACTGCTTTAGTGGTAAAAAATGGGTCGAAAATGCGCTGTTGAATAGCTTCGGGAATGCCGCAACCGTTATCAGAAATTGCAATTTGTACCCACTTTGACTCAACGGTGGATGTGCGGATAGTTATACAACTAGGATTTGTTTCAATTTTTTGATAACTACGTTTAATATTAAATTCCTCAAGTGCATCAATGGCGTTTGTAAGAATATTCATAAATACCTGATTCAACTGTCCGGCGAAGCACTCGATATGAGGTAAGGCACCATAGTCTCGAATCAACTCAATTTCTGGATGTCCTGGTTTAGCTTTCAAACGGTGCTGTAAAATCATAATAGTACTTTCAATACCTTCATGAATATCAACCGTTTTAAATTCGGCTTCATCCATGCGGGAGAAAGTTCGCAACGACAGCACAATCTCGCGGATGCGATTTGTACCTATTCGCATAGAACTGAGAATTTTAGTTAGGTCTTCGTGCAAAAACTCTAAATCTATTTCAAGAGCTTGCGCTTGAATTTCAGCAGCAGGGTTAGGATAATGCTTTTGGTAAAGCTGCAAAAATTCGAGCAAATTTTGGCAGTACTCCTGTACGTGCTGCAAGTTGCCGTAGATGAAGTTAACTGGGTTATTAATTTCGTGAGCAACTCCAGCAACCAATTGCCCTAAACTAGACATTTTCTCCTGTTGCACTAGTTGCCCTTGGGTTTGTTGCAAATCACGCAAAGTGTGTTCGAGTTGCTCGGTACGCTCAACCACGCGCTGCTCCAAGTCTTCATTAAGATGTCTAATTTCTTGCTCGGCTTGATTTCGCTTCAAAACTTCGTCATGAATCAGCTTATAAAGCCATGCAAAAATCAGCAGGTTTATCACAATTGCTGATATAAAGGCTATTTTAGCGCTATGAGCGTTGACCGCTACATACTTCTGTTGCTGTAAGAGTGTTCCTGTTTCTGTTGCTTGTAATTCTAAAGTAATTTGACCAATTTGCTCAGTCAGCATGTACCTATGATTGTGTTTAATTCTTAATTGTGCCGCCTCTAAGCCTTGCTGATTTCGCAAATTAATTACCTCTTGTAACTGAGCTACCCTCAAGTTAACAAGAGTTTCCAGCCTCGATAATCGATTTTGCTGGTCTTTTTTGTCTGCCAAGAGTTGTTTTAACAATGGTATTCCTTGGTCTAGGCTGAGAGTCGCATAAATATATGCTTGCAGGTAAACTTTATCATCGGTCAACAAATAGCCCCGTTGTCCACTCTCAGCATCCTTAACACTCTGAATCACGCTGCTGATTCGATTAATTGTCTCTAGGGTCTTCTGTACTAAGTGATTTGACTCGTTAGTTTGAGCAATACTCCAAAAAGCAATGCTACTGGTCGTCAAAGATATTAGGGTAGCAGTGACTAAGCCACTCGCAATGTTTAAAAGAAATCGTGGGTACATTTTCATACTTTAGCTTGTAGGTGATTCAGGAGGTTTTCTAGCGGGAACACGGTGGCTTAAAGCCGTGTTCCTGAAAAACTGTCATTGCCTTGGGACTTTTAAGAAATTCAACAAATTCCTTAGCCTCTGCAAGGTGCCGACTGTTTTTGAGCAGCACAAAACTTGTTACCACTGGACGATGGAGATTTTTATTGGCAACGGTTACAACTTTTACCTTGTCTGACAGTTTCGCCTCTTTCAATTCTTTGTTTCAGAATATTGCTACCCGCAATAATGGGGTTGATAACAACGTTGGGTTTTTCCTGTTGATAGAGATTAATGATCTTCACAATCACGTCCCTAAACACACCACCAACGTCAACATTGAATAAAACGGTTTTTGGAGGGGTTGTGCAGCTACCTAGCCAGAGGCAAAGGGCAACTACACAGCTAAATAAGGCAAAACAACAATAAATTTTCATCATTAGGTGTGAAAATCAATATAAGCAAAACAAAGTTCAGGCGTTTGTTTTTATAATGCCCATGAAATGCATATTAATAACACACCTAATTCATATAACGTAGGAACGTGGCGCACTTTCGACAGCCTCGAAGCACTCAAGCAGCAACCAGGTTTTAGTGATTGGGCTTGTAAGCACACCCAAGAGGTAAAAGCAGCTTATAAAAGTAATTTATAAGTGTAATGTATATAATTTGAACTTACAAATCAACAATCAACTTAAGTTTGTGACTCAGAGTTTTGCTGCTTTTTCCAATCATCCGTATCGTAACGGTCTGCGTAAAAAGTAAAAAGTACCCATGCCCACCAACACGGCACAAATAATGCAGCAAATTTCAAGAAACTAACGATATCTAAATTTTTCTCTAGAGTGCTGCTTAGTTCAGCTATGACAATAACGAATACTAAATCAAAAAATAATTCAATCCAACTAGCATGACCAACGTTTTCAGCATCACTAACTACACGTAAACGCGGTCTTCTCCAACGATTTAACGCTATAGTAGTTTGTTCTTTTTGCTCTTGATTAATAGTCATTAATTACTTGTTATAACACGTAAAAATTATGATATGACTTTAATCGTATCGTGTTGTATATACCATCCTACTTTAGGCATACATTAGATGATGGCTGTGCGCGTTATATGCTAGTTGCCAGTAAAGTTGCTTAACAAGTTTATAACTAGGGATGGAAATAAAATGCTGTTCCTAAAACTGCATAGGTAATAAGTAGCAAGGCGCCTTCTAGCCAATTAGTCTTTCCATCGGTGCTAATAGAGTTAGTAATAACAACCGCAATTGCCACTGTCAATACTTCAAAAGGATTAAATTCTAAATTCATCGGTTGCCCTATAAATTGACCGACTAATACTAAAACTGGGGCGACAAACATGGCTATTTGTAGGCTTGAACCCATCGCTACTGATACCGCTAAATCCATTTTGTTTTTAATGGCAAAAGTCGCGGCAGTTATATACTCAACGGCGCCTCCAAACAAGGGAATTAGAATTACCCCTGTAAATAATTTCGTAAAACCTAAAGTTGTAATGGCTTTTTCTAAGCTCTCAACTAAAATATCAGAAACGAATACCAGTACAATAGTAGAAAATAACAAAATAATGATTGGTTTCCATAAAGGTTCACGTTGATGAGTAGTATCATCAAGTTCATCTCCTTCAGTTACTGGCACCTCATATACATATTTATGAGTTTTTATCGAGAACAATAGCGACAAAACGTAAAATAGTAATAGAAGAACAGAAGCAACTGCGGAAAAGTTGTTGATAGTTGCAGGCTCTAATCCTTTTGATGTAAAATCTATGGCAGTTGGAGTTAGTAGTACAACTAGTGCTAAATTGAGTGAAGAAGCATTGATTCTTGCAACCGTAGGCTGAAAATTCTGCTCTTTGAATCGTAACCCTCCCAAAGTAATTGCGGCGCCTAAAGCTAAGAGCAAATTAGCGATAATAGTTCCTGTAATACTAGCTTTTACCACATCTACTAAACCAGCTTGAAGAGCAACGATAGAAATAATCATTTCAGTTGCATTGCCGAAGGTCGCATTAAGCAACCCTCCCAAAGAAGGCCCAATCACACCAGCAATTTCTTCTGTAGAATTAGCAATGCGAGCAGCTAAAGGAACAATTGCCAAGCCAGAAGTAAGGAAAACAATCACAGAATGTAAATGTAGCCATTCGGTTATAAAACAAATAGGCACAAACACTAGCATCCCAAATAAAATTTTATCCTTCGTTGTCATTTTGATGTATCCTCTATAATTAACGACTTTTTAGCAATACCTCTAGAAGAAACTAGAAGCCCGGTTTCTTTGAGTACAGTCTTGAATTATATTACTAGTACACAAACATATTAAGACAAATCATTTATGAAGACTGATAAGCTAAAAATTAATCACCTGGCGCCTGAAACCTATGAGTGGTATCTTTCATACTTACAGGCTATTGACAATAAAGACATTGAAGCGTATACTGGTTTTCTTGCTAATGATTGCGTAATGTTATCGAACAATAATTCTCCTGTTCAAGGTAAAGCTGCAATTTTAGAAAACCTTTCTCATTACTGCAAAACCTTTAGTAGCTTAGAACATGATTTATTAAACATTTATGGTAACAATTCATCCTTTGTACTTGAAGCTTTAAATGATTACGCGCGCTCGGATGGAAAGCATGTATCTGTTAGAGCAGTAGTTATTACCGAGCGCAACAAACAAGGCTTAGTCAGTTCCTTTAGATTTTATACAGATACAACACCAATTTTTGAATAGCTGGAGTGTATTTCCGCTGTAGTCGTTTTACCTCTCTAACTTAGCTGTTAAGAGTCATTATGTGGCTTCAAAAATCTAGTATTTTGATATTATAGTCTAAGTGGACAAACAGATCAACTCAATATATAAGTACTATGTCAAAGCGTAAGAAAGACAATCTCCAGTGGATTAAAAAAACGCTTGAACTAAAACCAGACCACGGCTGGGATGGTCCACCTGGCTATAAGATTTTTGTGGCAGATAGAGGCGCCGTTCGTTTTAATGTACCTCGTGATTGGGCTTTCGAGCCAAAAGAAAAGTCATTTAAGTTTACCGACAAAAAACCGCCTGATGATGATTGCTGTTTAGAAGTGTCCTTTAATCGTCTTCCACCACATGATTGGAGCTTGTTTCCTCTCAAGTCGGCTTTGAGACAAGCAATGGAAGAAGATGATCGCGATATTATTGAGCGGGGAGAAATTATTACCGTCAAACGCCAAACCGCGCGTATTGTTTGGATGGAAATTAAATTTATTGATACTCAAGCTGAACCGCGCGAGGCTTATTCGCGAACTTGTGTTGGTATCGGGTCAAATATTCAATGTTTGATTACATTCGATTATTGGGCTGACCAGGCTGAACAGTTAATACCTCACTGGGATGAGGTGATACGCTCGCTTACACTCGGACTATATATTAGTGACCCTAGGACTGGTTTTGCTTTACCTGATTAATTTATCGCATGGGCGCCGCTTCCGTCGGCTCACGGCGTCTCGCCTGATCACCAAGCACATGCAAAATTCTGACCGCAAAGCACAGGCGGGACACCTATGCTACGACGATATAAGCACATTAAATATTACAGTACGTTAAAAGTCATGCAGCTTCTTGAGAATACTGCTCATAATTACATTATTAGCTGATAAGCTAGTATTCAATAGGAACATCCCAAAGGTTTGAAGATATGGGATGCTTTCAATCAACAGGCAATGTTAACAATTTGGGTAGTTGAATATGTTTAAACAAATTAGAAACACAGCAAGAATTGTTGTCGGTTCTGTCTGTACTGTAATAGGTATAGTCGGAGTATTACTCCCTCTTCTTCCAGGTACTCCCTTTCTTTTAGTTGCTGCTGCTTGCTTTATGACGCTTGAGTAATAATTTCTTGCTCTGGTACTTGCGGCACTGTTTGAAGTGCGTTTTAATAAGCGTTATAACGATTCAAAGATTCTCTCTAAGAGGATGTTTGAAAAGTGTCTTTCCTTTTTATACTTCCTATGACTTTATAAACATCTTTTAAGAGTAAGGGCTGATTTTCAGTCCTTTAAACTAATATAAGGGCTATGGGGTAAATGAGCAGAATTATTACATTTTTAGGTAAAGCGTTTATTGGTCAGACTACACTTGCAATTGCAACTGCCAAGTGGTTTGCTAGAAATAACCAACGAGTGCTACTTGTAACTCATAATCCTAGTCCCTGTGCAGAAGTTCTTTTGGAAACTTCGCTTAAACCAGTTCCCCAGAAGATTGCACCATTATTTGATGTGGTGCAGTTGCAAACTACGGTTTTATTAGAACAGGTTTGGGATGAAGTTAAAAAATGGTTGACTCTTTATATTCCTGACTCTGTAAAAGTAGATGTTTATTCGGGAGAGG
Organism: Calothrix sp. CBUCES-K 9914; assembly: GCF_059640475.1. Classification (NCBI taxonomy): domain Bacteria; kingdom Bacillati; phylum Cyanobacteriota; class Cyanophyceae; order Nostocales; family Calotrichaceae; genus Calothrix; species Calothrix sp. CBUCES-K 9914. The sequence continues at coordinate 29,410 of NZ_JBXXZH010000052.1, read as the reverse complement.
TTGTCATATTACCAGGATTTGATAGTCTTCTTGGCTTTAATGCTTTGCGACAGTACTATCAAAGTGATGATTATGATGTGATTATCTATGATGGACGTGGAGATTTAGAGTCTTTGCGAATGCTTGGACTTCCAGAAAGCGCTCATTGGTATTTCCGACGATTTCGTGAAGTTTTTGAATCTTTAGACTTGAGCAAAATTGCTGACTCTATCGGTGGTCCGATTGCTAGTGCTTTTGTTACAGCAAATATGGATAGTCGAAAAGTTCAGGAAGCAATAGGGCAAATCCAAAGTTGGATTGTTAAGAGTCTTGCTGTAGTCGGAGATGCTAAACGGTTGACTGCATATCTTGTAACTACAGATGAAGTAGGCGCCATTTCTGAAGCTCGTTGGTTATGGGGTAGTGCCCAGCAGATAGATTTAAGGGTAAGTGGTGTTCTTTTGTATCAAAGTCACGCTGTAGATAATAGAGCTTTATTAGATGAAGCTTTTGATCCATTATCTGTAAGTTTAATTCCAAGATTACAAGAACTTGATTGGGAACCCTTACTGCAAGCACTACCTGATTTCAACAATATTCCCCATGTTCCTCAACCTTTAACTTTCGATGTACAGCAACGTCAAGTAAAGGTATTTTTACCAGGATTTACTAAACAACAAGTTAAGCTTACTATTTTGGGTACGGAGCTTACCGTTGAAGCTGGTGAACAACGACGAAATCTTGTTTTACCAAAAGAATTACGGGGTCAACCTGTTGTAGGGGGCAAATTTGAAGAACCATATTTGATTATTTCTTTTTAATTTGATTTTGGATTTTTCAATCCAAAATCTTTTTATCTTAAGGATGAAAGTAAAATGCGGCGCCTAAAACAGTGTATGTGATAAGTAACAAGGCGCCTTCAAGCCAATTAGAACGTCCATCTGTACTAATAGAGTTGGTAATAATAACTGCAATTGCTACCGCCAAAACTTCAAACGGATTAAAATCTAAATTCATCGGTTGTCCCATTAACTGACCGACTAGTACTAAAATTGGGGCAACAAACATCGCTATTTGCAAACTTGAACCCATAGCTACTGCCACCGCTAAGTCCATTTTATTCTTAATGGCAAACGTGGCAGCAGTTATGTACTCCACGGCGCCTCCAAAAAGTGGAATTAAAATCACCCCTGTAAACAAATTCGTAAAACCTAAAGTCGTAATTGCTTTTTCTAAACTGGCAACTAAAACATCAGAAACAAATACCAGTACTATTGTACATACTAGTAAAATACCAATTTGTTTCCATAATAAAGTTTTATCACTCTTATCATCTACTACATCATCTACTTCAGTTGCTCTGAGTTCATACATGTCTTTATGAGTCTTCATCGAGAACAAGAGCGTCAAAAGGTAGAACAGTAATAAAAGAACAGAAGCAACCGCTGAAAAATTATTGATAGTTGAAGGCTTTAATCCTTTCGATGTAAAGTCAATTGCAGTCGGAGTCAGTAATACCACCAATGCTAGATTGAGTGAAGAAGCATTTATACGAGCAACTGTTGGCTGAAATTCTTGCTCTTTAAACTGTAACCCCCCTAATACTATTGCGGCGCCTAAAGCTAAGAGTAAGTTAGCAACGATAGTACCCGTAATACTCGCTTTCACTACCTCCACCAAACCAGCTTGTAAAGCCACAATAGAAATAATCATCTCAGTGGCATTGCCAAAAGTCGCATTGAGCAACCCACCTAATGAGGGTCCAACAACACTAGCAATTTCTTCTGTAGAATTAGCAATCCAAGCAGCAAGAGGGACAATTGCTAAACCGGAAGTCAGAAAAACAATTACTGGATGTAAATGCAGCCATTCTGTCGCGAAAGCAATGGGCACAAACACTAGCATCCGAAGTAGAATTTTATCTTTCGTTTTCATATTACTCGCTTATGTATAAACAACCACATGTTTATTGATTCGGAATTCTTAATTAATGGCGTAGACGTAGGTTGGGTGAAGCGAATCGTAACCCAACATTACATAATGTTAACATCAGGCTCTACGTAGTAATTTAGGATGCACAGTTGCATCACCGTAATATAACCGTGCGATTTTAAATAGCCACTGTAGCTCGATACTACCACTGAATATACCAAATTTAATCACTATATTTCCTTCCTACGGCTTATTAACTCTATACATTTAAGCAGAAGACAAGAAAAGTAACTTGATATAAAGTAGTATGTAATAAATTGAAAAAAAATATTTAGCAACGTAAAATTCCCTAAAGAATTCTTAAACGTTGTACAAGCACGTGTGTAAATAAAATTTCAAAATCAAAGTAAAATAAATCTGACTCTAATCGAGGAAAAGGTTATGGATACTATGGTTGTGGTCGCTTTGGTTGCTTATATTGCTCTGTTTTGTATGACTGCTTGGGTTGTTCATAATTATGTTCAAGAGACAAAGGCTATTTCCAAACGGCTGAAATATCGTTAAAATAGAAGCTCACCCTTGTAAAACGGCACCAAGCTTCTTGCAGTGAGTGCCGTTATTCCTAAAAGTTGTTAAAAGTGCTTGTTTTATTTCGCATATTAAGTGATGATTAAGTCATGAGCAGTTTTGGTAAGCTGCTTCCGGTTTTAGTTATATGTTAGGGACGGGCAGGATGCCCATCCCACAAGATTATTTCATCTACTTAATTATTTCACTTGTGAGGCCTTATGTCTTATTCTGCAAGCTCGCCTAACTCTTCTTTTGTACATACAGCAATTGATACTCTCAAGGTTGTAATTCCAAATGTGGTTATATCCTTGGTGGTTTCAGTTGCTGCTTCTGTTGTTCTAACTGGTTTAACTTATTCGCTCAATGCTGCCTTTGGAATTCCTATATTTCCTTTTTTCTTAATTATGCTGTAACTCAACTTTAGAAACCGGGTTTCTTGGAGAAAGTCGGTTTCTTTGCGCTAATTAATTTGAAAATTATGTATGAAGTTGTTCATAGCACCTTGGGACGCTATCGTATCCGAGTGCCTAGATTAGCTGATGATTTAGAGTTTGCTCTCGCTCTTAATGGTCTACTTGAATCATTGCAGTTTGTCAAGGAGGTTCGGATTAATTCGGCCGCTAGTTCTGTTGTTGTTAACTGTAAAGCTAGTGCAGCTAAAGATATTACGAACCATAGTAAAATTCAAGAACTGATTTTGAATTGCATAGAGCAGGCAAGTTATACGAAACAAACAAATCATTCTGATTCTTCTGATTTAAAACAAAATACTTCAGATGATTTTGATGATTTAGACCAAATTCCAGAGGTTAACCAATGGAAAGATTTGGGTATGCCTTTGCTCAGTGTAACTTTGGCTGTAATGGCTGCTCCGTTGGAAGTGCCTCCTTTAATAGTGGGTACAGCTATTGCAGGCGCCGCTTTGCCTTGGTTTAACCGCGCGGCAGATAGCATTATTAACCACCGTCATCCTAATATTGACTTGCTTGACTCAGTATGGATGACTATGCAAACTCTGCAAGGACAGTATATTGCCCCAGCACTCAAAACTAGTTTGGTGGAAATTCGCCGCAGTTTTCGCGGTCAAGCCGAAAAAAGTCGAGAGCAAAAGGCTTGGGATTTGTTAGATTGTCTAAAACAAGACGTTTGGGTAGAACGTGATGGTGTTGAGCTAAGTCTTAAAGCTTGTGAGTTAGAAGTCGGAGATTCGATTAAGGTGCGTGCGGGTGATTTTATTCCTGTAGATGGGGTGATTATTCACGGCGCCGGTTTGGTAGATTGTTATCATCTCACTAGAAAAGCTACACCTGTTCATTGTTGTGCGGGCAAAGAAGTTTATGCTTCTTCTATTTTGCTAGAAGGGGAATTATTAATCCAAGTCAAGCGAACGCTCGATAATACTCGCATTGGTCTGGTGGCTAATATCATGCAAACTGAGCCAGTGTATGATACACAAATAGGACTCCACCAAGCAGAGTTTGTCAAAAATGCAATTTTACCAACTTTATTATTAGGAGGCACAATTTTTGCAGTAACTGGTAACTTAGGAGCGGCAATTTCTCCATTCCAATTTGACTTCGGCAGCGGTATCCCCATTTCTATCTCTACAACATTCCTTAGTGCCTTAACTTATGCCACCGAAAATGGAGTTTACGTCCGTAGTGGTCGCGCTTTAGAGGTGTTGTCACAGATGGATACTTTGGTGATCGAGCAACCAGTACTAACGTATTTAAATGGTATTGGTTCTGATGTGACTGGAGCAATCAACACGCTGCAACAACAGGGTGTTTCTATCTATATTATTAGTTACGATTTGAATGAAGAACTTGCTCTTACCGAAAAATTTGCCCAAAAATTTTCCATCCACCCTGACTATATATTGAGCGAAGCTAACCCACAAAAACATTTAAATTTGGTTCGTGGACTTCAACATCAGGGAAGAACTGTAGCAGTACTCCAAGATAAATATAATTACAAACCGGAGTTTAAGGTTGGTGATGTTTCTATCTCAATTGCTCGTGATGAGTCTGTTAGAGAAGAAACAGCAGATGTGGTACTACTCGATTCTCAGTTGTGGGGATTAATTTATGGAATTGCAATTGCCAAAAGAGCAATGCAGGTAGTTTACGAAAATACAGCAACAATTGTTGTCCCCAACTTGATGATGCAAATAGGTGGGGGTATGGTATTAGGTGTTAATCCAGTTTGGAACGTTATGGTCAACAATAGTTCTGCATTCATCGCTGAATTTATAAACAGCGCGCGTACAGATTTCACGTCAATTCCATTACCAGCATCAGCAAGTAATTCTAAACAACAGAAAAAACCAAGCGTGCTAACAATTGCACCTGGTTCTGAAGAATTAGCTTTGCCTGTTGCTATGAGTTCTAAGCGTTGGCGCCATGCGACTTAGCAATCTTGTGGGGTGGGCATCCTTGCCCGCCCTATTAATTGAAATGAAACAGGCAAGGACGCCCATTCCACAAGATTAATTTCCACAAGAGTCTCATTAGATGTATTAAACAAGGACTTCATGTTCAGCTTGGATGTTACAACGCTCCATGCTGTAAACAAAAACTCCTCCTGTATCAATTTTATAAACCCAACCGTAGAGTTCTATTTCACCCTTATGAAGTTTAGAATGAACTACAGGATAAGTCCGTAGGTTTTCTAACTGGGTTAAAACATTCTCTTCAATTGTGGCATTTAAAAGCTCTTCTCCCTCGTAGTCTTGATAATTTTCCCTAATTAACCGACGAGTTGCCTCAGCATGTCTCAACCAATCGTAAACTAAGGGCATATCTTCGGCTAACCGACCCAACTGCAATAAACCTTTCATGGCGCCACAGTTAGAATGACCGCAGACAATAATTTGCTTTATTCCTAAAACTTGCACTGCATACTCAACTGCTGCTCCTTCACCACCATTCGTTGCACCGTAAGGAGGAATTATATTACCCGCATTACGAATGATGAAAAGTTCACCTGGTTGGGTTTGAGTCAATAAATTCGGATCAATTCTGGAGTCTGAGCAGGTAATAAACAATGCTCTCGGATGCTGTTCGTGAGAGAGATGCTCAAAAAGGTCTCGATGTTCGCTAAAATATTTGGTTTGGAATTCGTGTAGACCAGCAATTAACTTTCGCATAGATTAAACCCTTGTGTTATGTAATCTCAAGGGCAATCAACATCTTGACTGTACGTTTTTTGATTTTCGATTGCACAAGATTGCTCGGAGACTTTTAATACTTTACTTGAATGTACTGAAAGGTCAAGCATCGCAAATAGCATTAGTAATGCTAAAGGCCCAACAACAAGGATAAGTGCGAGTTTACGCACATTCAGGAAATCTGGATAGTCAATCATAATACCTCTAGACCTGTGGCGGCTTTTAATTCTACTCTGCTCGTCTCAATCAAATAAAGGGCTGATAACTGAGCTAAACGTGCGAAGTTATCAGCCTTTGAATATCTAGAATAGAGCAACTGTGTTGAAAAGAGTTTAACCGATTGTCACTTCGCGCGGTGATAAATCGCCTGTGCCATTTTTTGACGATCTAATGTCAGCTTTTGCTTCTGCTACTAAATCTTGGAAAGATTCACTCGCTTCAGCTGCACTCGACTGAACTTTATCAAACGCTTGGAAAACCCATACCAAACCAGTTTTAGCTGTCGATCTTGCTGCTTCGGAAACATTATGACCTGTCGCAGCATCTATGGCGCCAAGTACAGGTGCAGCTACTAAGGCGCCTACACCTATAACAGCAGCAGTCATTGGTTCTAGTCCCAGTAATAAAGCTTCTAGTTCAAACATATTAATTCAGACTCCTAATAATAAGGACATTACAAATCATCATTCGTTTAACTACCGCACTATAGATGACGGCAAGTTGATCCGCAAATCTAGTGGCTCGTTCATTCAACTGTATCCAAGCTTGTATGGGGAAATGCCGACAGGCTATAGTGTCCTAGGATAGTAGCTAATGCGAAAGATGATTACTGAGTGGAAAGAATCACTACTTGTTTTTGATTCTGTGTTCCTACTCATTAATAATACAAGTATTGCAGAGGTTTTGGAGATTAAGAATTGTTAATCAACTGGTTCAACAATTTTCGCATATATCATCAATAATTATTTATGATGATACAGTTTATGAAATTTTAGTGAACAAAGAAGAAAAATAAAGTTATTGTTTTCAAGTATCTGTCCTATAATGACCTTAACACCATTAAGATTTTGTACTATCCGCCAATAGTTAGGTTTATATGTGTAGTAGAGACGCGATGTTCCTCGCGTCTCTACATAACGGCGCCTATTCTTTTCTATCTATGGGTATAGCAGTTTCTAATTCAAACAACGAACAAAAAGACCATGAAAGCTTCTCCACGCAAGAAACATAATTCTGAACAAGCTCAAAATACCCAGTTCCCTCAACGCATAAGGTCTTTTAAGAATCTATTAACAACGGGTCTAGCGTTTGGACACAGCCTGTTGAGCCATTTAGATTCCAAGACTCGACTAGGGTTATCTATTATGTTGGGAATGGTTGCTTTTTTAGCGCTACCAGATTCTATGCATTTTGATAACCGCATCTTGATAAGTTGGATTTCAGGAATTCTTTGCTTCCTGAGCTTAGTGGTGTTAATGATGTGCAGTGCAACTCCCCAAAAAACACGCTACCGCGCGCAGCGTCAAGAAGCCCAGCATTTAGCTGTATTTATGTTGGTAGTGATGACAGCTTGCACCAGTATCTTCGCTATTGGGTTAATGCAGGCAGTAAGTGACACTAAAAATATCCCAACTTCGACTCAAGCAATTGAAGTTGCTCTGTCTTTAATAGCGGTTATCGGTTCTTGGTTTCTAACTCACACAATGTTTGCCCTACATTACGCCACTTGTTACTACCGTCAAGATTACCTGAACGAGGAAATGGGGTATTTAGGTGGCTTGGATTTTCCAGGTGATGACTTACCTGACTACTGGGATTTTATGTACTTCTCTTTCACCTTGGGTATGACGGCTCAAACGTCAGATGTTTCAATTCCATCTTTACCGATGCGAAGACTCGCTCTAGGACACGGAATGATTTCTTTTTTCTTCTACATGGTGATTTTAGCTTCGAGCGTTAATATTGCATCCGGATTACTTTAACACCCTCACAAAGTTATGATACGAGTTTTACTTAGCGTAGTTGAACAACCACTTCCACGCTTACTGTTATCGTTAATAATGGCAGGAGTTGTTTTCCTCGTCATGCCGTCTGCAACTTTAGAATTTCGCCTGCTTGCTGCTTGGGATACAGGAATTGTATGTTTCTTAGCGCTGATTGGGCTAATGATGGTTAGTTCAAATTCCCAAAAGACTTGCTACCGCGCGCAACACCAGGAAATAGACCATCTGGCAATTTTTATTCTGGTTGTCTCGGTAGCTTTTGCGAGCCTATTTATTATTGCGTCAGTGCTAGCAAAACATAAAGACACTTTTACTAAGGAAGTGGCGCTGTCTATCATCGCGATTGTTTGTTCTTGGCTTCTAGTACACACAATGTTTGCTTTACACTACGCAGCATTTTATTATCGCAAGCAGTCTTTGCCAGAAACAGAATACAGTGGGGGGTTGAACTTTTCTAGCGATGAACCACCTGACTATTTAGACTTTATGTACTTTGCCTTTACTTTAGCAATGACTTCCCAAACTTCAGATACAGCGCTTGTGACATCTAAGATTCGACGTTTGGCTTTGGGACATACAGTAATGGCATTCTTTTTCTACAGCGTGATTTTGGCGTTGACAGTCAGTATTATTTCAGGACTCATTTAAAAGTGGCAGGAGTTACCATATGCATCTCATCTCAGCTTTATTACTTGCTATCGCCTCTAATATAGATAATTTTGCCGTTGGAATCGCTTATGGAGTTAAAAAACTCAAAATTGGTATTCTGACGAATCTGTTTATTGCTCTTGTTTCTGGTATTGGTACATATCTATCAATCGCCGTTGGGAAAGATATTAATCATTACTTATCTATAAATACTGCCAATGTAATAGGCAGCTTTGTCTTGGTAGCTGTTGGAGTATGGAGTGTTTGGGAAACGTTAAAGCAAAAGCGCAAAAAAGCTAGAAAAAAAGCCAGAGTGCGTGAAGCAGCTACTTATCTACTTGCTTCAAGAGACCAAGTTATGGCGCCACTAGCACCTGACACTGTGTACAATGATCGTTCTAAGGAGTTTTCCCAAGAATTTTTGCACGAGTTTTCTTATGAAAAGTTCTTGGAAAACCCAGAAAAAGCTGATTTAGACCATTCCGGTTATATTGACGTGCGAGAGTCTATTGCCCTTGCCTTTGGGTTAACGCTTAATAACCTAGGTTCAGGAATTGGGGGAGGTATCTCTAATTTCAACGTATGGGTAACTAGCTTGCTAGTATTTGTACTCAGTATATTAGGCATATCAATGGGATATTTCCTAGGCAATCGTTTTACAACAAGAATATCCGGATTTTGGGCTGGAATTCTGTCAGGAGCGTTGGTGATTATCATTGGTGTGTATGAATATTTCGTTGTTCCTTAACTTTGTTTTACCAGTCCTGACTTGAAATGCAGGACTGGTTTACTTTTCATCCGCGACGTTTGTGTTCAACTTACCTCCTATTTGATTTGTTGATGTTTTCTATTGTTTGTTGGCATTAAATCAATAACGTTATTAAAGCTGCTGAAGTAGTCTATGAGAGCAATGGCTGAATAACCAGTAAATTCAATCCATTCATACTGGAAGAAGTTATTTTGATTAGCTTGCTGTAGATGCGTACTACTAGTAGGAATTGCGAGAAGTAGAGACACTTTTTCTTCACCAAAAGGGTCTTGACCTTCTAGTCTGACAGCAGCGATATAAGTAGTATTGATGATCATATTATCAACTTTGATAAATGCCATATTTTTAAACGCTTTTGGGTAAAAGAGCAATAGATGAAAGTCTTGGTTACCGATTAGAATTTTTTAAGTCTGCTGGAGCTACAAGTTATGTGACAATTGCATATACTGCTTTAGGCACATATTCAGCGCAATTTTGAAGTAAAAAAATACCAGCAGCTATAGTAATTCTAGTGACACCTCCTCACAAGTTAAGCTATTATAAGCTGCTGGAATTGCAATATTAAAGTAGTTGAGTTTTATTATTCATAACTATTCATTAGTAAAAGCTAATGAATCTAGTTGTGTAAACGGATGTTTTATGTACAGCTGTTTTCTTTTCTCGCTTCTTGTCCAGTCCACTTTTGCCAACGGTCAATAGCTCGTTCGACGTTTTCAGGATTTCTATCTCCGCTAAAGCAAATCCTTCCCATCCGCTCGCAGGCAATTAGTACCTCCCCATGCCCCAAAAAAGGCGCCAAAACAAAGTTATCAGCTTTAGTATACAGCCCCATCAAATAGGCGACAATACCTTCAATACCTTCAATCGCAGCAGGTTTCTCTGGTTTTAAGATGGCTTTGTGAGAATAAACCCCTATATACATATTATCTAAGACCCACTCGAACCTGAAGGGCATCCGGTGGCGAATACAAAAATCCTGAATTTTCCCTTCACGCGCGATGACAGCAACAACATGAGCTTCATTAACCAAATAATCATGGTTCCAAGGTGAATCTGGGGTTGCAATTGCCAAAGACGCATTTGATGGCAATAATTTATTTACAAATGTACTATCTGCCGTATCGCCACAATAAACTAAGTGCCGCTCAAGCATCCACTCATCACCAATGTTAACTTCTGGCAAAGCTTTATATAAGGAGCGTTTATCTTCAAAACTTGGCTTCGTCCTATTAAGTTTGACAGATTGTTTCGCCTCAATTTCGGCGGTAGTACTTTGAAGTGCCATTAGTTGCTGCTCCTTATATTTAGCTCTTGCCTCTGCTGCTAACTTTTCGTGTTTTTCCTGTTCTAAGCGTTTTTGTTGGCGCCCAGCTTCTCTTGCTTTTTTTTCTGCCTGTTCGGCAACTTCCCGCTCTTTAGTTCCCGCACGAGCTATTTTGAGCAGATTTGAGTGGCTTTTGGCAACAGGTGTTTTCTTAATAACTTCTTTAACTTCTGGGTCTATATTTTTGGCAATTTGCTTGCCTAATTGATAAGTTCGCTTATTGTAACCAGTTTCTTGAGCAAGCTGTTGTGTTGTTTTACTGGGGGGTGAAATCAATTCATCCCCTTTTTTCGTATACTGATTTTCTCCAGATTGCGCGCGTAAACCAATACGCTCTAAAATTTTATCCCGCTCCAACCAAAGTTCTGCCCGCTCCAAAGCCTCCAGTTCGTTACGAATTAAATTTTCGTCAATTTCAGCTAACCGCGCGTGGTCACAGTCAACGCAGGTAACAATATGACACTCAATTTGGTCTAACCCCAATAACTTACAGGCAGTAAGTCGGTGGAGTCCAGCGACAAGATTAAGGTTTTGGTCGATAGTAATAGGGTTTAAAAGTCCATTCGCTTTAATAGACTGCATCAACTCTGCAACTTTTTGATCATTCAGAGGACGCCTGTTGGAATGGATACTAACCCGGTCTATGGCAACAAGGGACATAAAATTTACCAAATAATCAACTGTCGCTACAGAGATAATAAATCCAAAAGCTTGATATTCTCTGGATTCTCATAGATATCGGACTGTTACATCCGAAACTCATCTAAATTCAGTACTATATATTAAATGACTTTCGCTCGTCAAATTTTTGCCTTCTTATTAAGTTGAATCGCTGATTATACTTGAGTTTCATTCAAAAACATCTATCTTGGGGACTAATACATTAATCCCCAAGCATTAATTTACACTGCTTTCGTTCTCAGGTCAAACAGCTATAGGTAAGCAAAATTAATATATACGTGAGAACTACTGAGAAAGTGCTTATAAATAAAGACAAGTTTATGAATTACAAACACTTTTAATCATCAAGCCTGCATATAGAATCCATAGTAAAGATAATTTTCGCTTAACGCCTCTATCAGCAGAAAGATAGATGTCGTAGAATCACAAGATGTAAATATAAGTTAAGTATTTTGAAGATATAATAAATTGAAATCCCTAACGTACATCAAAATCTTTCATACTGTAGGTAGAAGCGCACATCAAACGCGCGGGCGCGATAATGTTTTTACGGTTCAAGTAAAAGCGTTAATCAAATTCTAAGTTAAGAAAATTTAAGTTAAGAAAATTTAATAGGCAACATTTAACAATTAAATGTTTTGTTTCGTAACTAAAGTTTAAGCTAGTACCATTACAGAGGCAGAAATTTATGCCAGCCCTACCGGAATATGAAGCTCTGATACTCAACCACGCAAAAATCGACTACGAAATTATTCATGTTACTTCAGAGCGGTTTCGCATCCGTATACCGAGACTTGCATCCGACCCAGAATATGCTAGCAAGTTAACTTGGTTAGTTGAATCTTTTGACTTTGTGGTTAGTGTCCGTATAAGCTTACTATCCAGTTCGCTCATCGTCAATTATGACCCTGCTGTATCAATTACAACTGTTGAGTCAAGTATATTAAAGTGTATTGAAAAGGCACGTGATGCGGAGGTTCCTGCGGGTATAGCACCGGGTAAAAGTGAGCTTAGACCAGATATTGACTGGATAGAACGATTAGGACTACCTGTTTTAAGTTTGAGCTTGGCTGTGCTATCAACTCAGTTAATGCCCATACCAGCTATTGCACTCGGCGCCTTAGTGACAACAGCTGCAATTCCTTTTGTAAGCCGAATCATAGAAATAGTAGTAAAGGAACGGCGCCTTGACTCTGATATTCTCGATGCTATTTGGCTGGGTTTGTATACATTAAAAGGAGATTTTGTTGGCCCGTCGTTGATGCTGAGTTTGATGTATACGGGAGATGCACTTCGAGATTCCACCGCGCGCGCATCAGAGCAGCAGGTATTTGATTTGCTAAGTAGCATGAATAAATATGCTCGCTTAGAGCGTGATGGAACTGAAGTTTTAGTACCACTCAAAGAAGTACAAAAGGGAGAACGGGTTGTTGTATATCCAGGTGAAATTATTCCGGTGAGTGGTAGAGTACTGCGAGGAACAGCTTTAATTGACGAACATAAGTTGACAGGAGAATCTAGTTTAGTATCTCGCTCCGAAGGACAGGTAGTTCATGCGTCTACCTTAGTTTTAGAAGGTAAAATCAGTATTTTAACAAAACGACTCGGTTCCAATACGCGCGTTGGATTAACGGTACAACTTTTACAGTCCGCTCCAGTTCATGATACTCGTGTTGAAGACTACGCCGCAAAAGTCGCAGATGCCACAATTGTTCCCAGCATGTTATTAAGCGGCGCAATTTTTGCTCTGACTCGGGATGTTTCTCGGTCACTGGCACCACTACACCTTGATTTTAGTCATAACATCCGTATTGCGGTGCCTTCTACTGTAATTGCTGCTCTCACCTTTGCCGCACGACACGGAATTTATATTCGTAGCGGTCGTGCTTTAGAAATATTAGCGCGAATAGACACAGTAGTATTTGATAAAACAGGAACACTTACTCAAGGAAACGCTGAAGTTGTTGAGATACTAACTGCAAGTTCAACAATATTATCAACCGAAGTATTAGAAGTTGCTGCCTCCGCAGAACAAGGTAACACCCATCCTGTTGCAGGCGCCATTCTCCGTTATGCCCAAGCACAAAATATTCAAACTCAACCTTGTTCAGCATGGGACTATCGTATTGGCTTTGGTGTAGTAGCTGAAATCGGTGGTGAAAAGATTTTAGCTGGTAGCCATCGTTTAATTTCCCAAGAAGGCATTGATATAAATCCCATCTATCAACAACATCCACAATTACAAACAGGAAGTCACTCAACAGTCTATGTTGCCAAAGGTGGAGAATTACTTGGCGTAATTTTATATACAGACCCAGCGCGCGCGGAAAGTGCTGAAGTAATTGCCACTTTAGAAAACCTTGGACACCAGACTTATATGTTAACGGGTGATAGTAAACGAGTTGCAAATAGTGTAGCAAAACAGTTAGGCATTAACAGTAGCCATGTTTATGCAGAATCGTTCCCCGACCAAAAAGTTCAAGTAGTTCGGCAACTTCAAAGTCAGGAGCGAACCGTTGCTTTTGTTGGTGAAGGAATAAATGATGCTGCTGCTCTAGCTCATGCTGATGTTTCTATTTCTTTTGCTAGTGGTATTGATATTGCTAGAGAAACAGCTGACATCGTGTTATTAGAAGACGACCTGCGCGCTATACCTGATGCTATCGCCATTGCCAAACAAGCAATGGATATTGTTTACCAAAATACAGCCCTGATTGCAATTCCTAATATTGGTGTAGTATTAGCGGGAGTTTTATTTGCCTTCGACCCAGTATTAGGCGTTATCATCAGTAACGGTTCAGCTTTGGTTGCTGAACTAAATAGTTTCCGACCTTTGTTTGAAAGTGGTTTCCCTAGTGCCAAAACAGAACCAGTAAAATCTTCACCAACTCAACCTTCTCTATCTAAAGGAATAGAAGCTTTAACTCCTAGTCCAGCTTAACGTAGCATAGGCATCTTGCCTGTGCTTGTGCTGTGCTTATAGTCAGGCGGGACGCCCAACCTACGGGTTTAAAATCCATCATCCTTTGGTTATATTTATAAGTTAAGTTTTGTAACGTATGTTGATCTTATCGGTTGCAAGTTGCCTTATACTTAAGTACATAGTTCACATAATAAAGAAATTCTTAACTTTCACGCCCATTAAGGTATTTGATCAAGTTTAAGGATTGTTGCATATTTTTCTAACTTGGGAAATATGCGTTGTACTATAGTTATTAAATTGCAATATCAAACTTGAGATTATTGCAAATACTGGTTCAGGTTCAGAGGAAATCATTATGCCTCGATGTCCTGTTTGCCGAACAAAATATGTTGTAGGTAAAGTTGATAATTGTTCACTTTGTGGTTGGAATCTTCAACCCTACTCCCTTGTTGTAGGGTTAGTACCAGAAGTTATGCTCAAAGAGCAGACTCGGCTGGAATGGTCACAAGGACTATGGGCAAGCATCAAATTTTATCGAGAACAAATACAACAGTTTCAACTCAAACTCAAAGATACAGAGCAAAGTACAATCCAACTTCGTTCTGAGTTAGAGCAAGTCAAAAGTTCGCGCGATCAATTCCAAATAAACCTTAATCAGAGGGAATCAGACCTTGCACACCTGCGCTTATTGCTAGAAAAAGTAAATCAAACGCATGACCAGCTTCTAGCAACATTGCAACAAAGAGAATCAAATCAGGCAAACCTACTTCATCAGTCAGGACGAGTAAACCAAGAGTTGATTCGCTTGCGCTCAGAACTGGAACAAGTGAAGGAAACGCGCGACCATTTGCAAGCAACGTTACATCAAAGAGAATTAACTATTGCCCAACTTCAACCTCAAACACCAACTGTTTGTGAAACAAAAGTTCCAATAGAGACAGTTTTCTTAGTTGAGTCTCAACTTATACCAGCTTTAACAATCAACAAGCAAACATTGACTATTGATGTAATAAATGTTGATGCTTGGGGAAACCAAATTGATTGTTATCAAAATAAAGTTTCTTATTTCCAAGAAAAGCTGGAAAATTTCGGTTTGGATATCGTTGAATTGCCTCCTGGTGAATTTTGGATGGGTTCTCTTGAGACGGAGCAAGGACGAGAAATTCATGAAGATCCTCAACATCTCGTCAAAATCCAACCTTTTTACATGAGCAGATTTCCTATTACCCAGTCACAATGGCGAGCAATTGCTAATTTGCCCACTATTCATCGTTCGCTTAATCCTGACCCGTCTAATGTTAAAGGTGATGATCAACCTGTAGAACAAGTGTCCTGGTATGATGCGGTTGAATTTTGTGCAAGGCTAACTCAAGCTACTGGACGAAATTACAGACTTCCCAGCGAAGCTGAATGGGAATACGCTTGTCGCGCCGGGACTTCAACTCCTTTTCACTTTGGCGAAACAATTACATCCAACCTTGGAAATTATGATGGTAACTATACATATAACTTGGAGGCGCCGGGTCAATATTGTCAACGAGCAATACCCGTAGGTAGTTATAAGATTGCGAATGCATTTGGGCTTGTTGATATGCATGGCAATGTATGGGAGTGGTGTGCTGATCCTTGGCACGATAATTATCACGAAGCAACCAGTGATGGCAGTGTTTGGGAAGAGGGGGGAAGTCAAAATCGCCGTCTCTTGCGAGGTGGCGCCTGGTATTGCCTACCTTCTTTATGCCGTTCAGCACAACGACACTGGGATGAAGCAAACCACGGAGGAAGCGGTATTGGTTTTCGAGTAGTATTCTAGTTATGAAGGAAGTGTGATAGTACATGTCAAAACACATCAAGCAATTTCATCAGATGGTGATGCAGAATCCGCCTTTGCTAAAAAGGTTAAAAAGTGCATCCGACCGAGACAGTTTTGTAAAGTTAATTGTACAGTTAGGCGGGGAATATGGTTATAGCTTTACCTCGAAAGAAGTAGAAGCTTACATTAAACAGAACTTCTTGACCTTAATTAGCCAATTTTCGTAGAAATAGTAACGCTACGGTCATTTCTGCATTAATCAGGACTTGATAACGATATAAATACATCTAACTTCAAGTAATTTATTTTTCTAAAGTTTCTGATTATTGTTAAGAATTTATTGTAGAATGATTTTAATCGCAGTAAACAGTTTAAACTTAATAGCAACTGTGTATCGCAGAAACTTTCCTCTTGATTAGCAACCTAAATATTTTTGATGAATACCATTTACCAAAGTTTGGTATAAGTGATTCAGAGGAAATTATTAAGATTTTAGAAGTCAAGCATTTCGGTAGCTTATATTAACTGAATGCCGAAAAAGTTGCAATCAACAAAATTCCAAATAGACCAAATAGAAATTTACACACGCATTTGCCCTTTACGGGCTAGTAAACGCACGTTGCTACTGCTGTGCAATTTTCACAAAAATGCAAACCATTCACGCAAAGAGCGAATAGATAGTCATATGTCACCTCAAACTACTGCAACATTGGAAAGAACAGTTATTGAGACATACTCCAGCCACGTCGAAACAGTATATTACGAAGTAGTTCATTGGATTCCGGGACGGTTTCGCATTCGCATTCCGATTCTTGCGTGGGACGAAGAATATGCAAATCAACTTAAATATGTTTTAGACAAACAGAATTTTGTTACTGAATCCCAAATTAATCCACAAGCTAGCTCATTAACTGTTAATTACAATCATGAGTGTAGTGCTTTAGCAATCGCAACGATTCAAGAAAAATTATTTGATGCAATTCAACAAGCATCTAGCGCTGAAGTTCCTGTAGGATGGGCACCAACAGTTCATAGCGCAGAGGGTCATGAGAAAGCAAATAACGAAGTAGATTTTGTTGAGCGCTTGGGATACCCTGTTGCAGGTTTAGCACTTTCGCTTGCAGTCATGGCTGGGGCGCCTATTCCTCCGTTTTTAGTTGGTGCGGTTATATTTGTTGGTGCAATACCAGTATTTAAACGAGCATGGGAAGCTATTCAGCAAGAACGTCAGTTAACAATTGACTTCTTAGATGGTTTAGCAATTGCATTACACACAGCCACAGGACACTTCTTTGCACCATCATTTATGTTGGGTTTAGTAGAAGGTGGTGAAGCGATTCGTGATATGACGGCACGAGGCAGTGAGCGAGCATCTTTAGACTTATTAGATTGCTTGAGCAAAACTGCATTTGTACTGCGTGATGGGCAAGTAGTAGAAATTCCCACCGAACAAGTAGTTGTTGGTGACCATGTAATTGTTTATCCTGGTGACCAAATTCCTGTAGATGGTGTAATCACTGAAGGTACAGGTATTCTAGACCAATGCAAACTTACTGGTGAATCAGTTCCTGTAACGCGCACCATAGGTGAAGAAGTATTTGCATCTACATTGTTAGTAGATGGCACGTTGACTATTTTGGCTGAACGAGTTGGTAACAATACACGTGCTGGTGTAATTGTCAACTTAATGCAAGCGGCGCCTGTACATGATACTCGTGTAGAAAACTATGCAGCATCAGTAGCAAACCAAATGGTAATTCCAACCTTACTAATTGGTACAGGTGTAGGATTAGCCAGTGGCAACTTAGCACGAGCGATTGCACTTTTAACCTTAGACTTTGGTACAGGTATCCGCGTATCAGTACCAACAACAATTCTGTCGGTACTAACCTATGCAGCACGTAATGGTGTATTGATACGCAGTGGTCGTGCGATTGAAATCTTAGCGAAGATAGACACCGTTGTATGCGATAAGACAGGTACATTAACAATAGGTCACGCTGGTGTTAATGATATTGATGTCATGTCAAGCTTTAGCAAAGAAGAAATTTTATGCTACGCTGCAAGTGCAGAAAAAGGTTTAACACACCCAATCGCAGAAGCAATTGTTCACCACGCTAAAGATACGGGAGTTGCACTCAAAGAATGTGAAGAGTGGGAATATAAAGTTGGTTTAGGCGCCGTTGCCAAAATTGACGGTATAAATATTCTTGTCGGTAGTCCCCGCTTTATGAAGCAGGAAAATGTTGACTTAGAAGCTTATGACCTTCGTTATCCTGATGCAAAAGCAGGTGGACAATCGCTCGTTTACGTTGCAGGTGACGGTGAACTACTTGGCGTAATTCGCTACAGTGACCCACCACGTCCAGAAAGTAAAGAAGTTATCCAAGAACTCAAGGAAATGGGCATAACAGTTCATATGCTCACAGGTGACGTACAACGGGTTGCTGATTCCATCGCAAATAATCTTGGTATCCATCCTAAGAACGTAACCGCAGAAGCTTTCCCTGAAAAGAAAGTGGAAGTTGTTAAAGCAGTCCATGACAGTGGTAAGACAGTAGCATTCTGTGGAGATGGTATTAATGACTCTGCTGCTTTAGCTTATGCCGATGTATCTGTATCCTTTGCTGGTGCTACCGACATTGCGAGAGAAACCGCTGATGTTGTTTTGATGGAAGATGATTTACGCGGTTTAATCATGGCAGTTAAATGCGCGCGGCAAGCAATGGATATCATTTGGCAGAACACAGCAATTGTGGCAATTCCCAATTTAGGTGCATTAGTCTCAGGTATCTTCTTTGCCCTCGACCCAATTTTGGCAGTCGTCATCAACAACGGTACTGCAATTTTGGCAGAACTAAATGGTTTACGTCCACTTATAGGACCTGGCGAAGTTACACCTTTAGGACATCGACTCAATCCAGCCGAACTTGTAGAAGAAGAACGGCGCCTGCATGAAAATACCCATCAAACAGAACCGAAGCATATTACGCTCGAACCACAACAGTTTGAAACAGAAGTAGTAATAGTTTCCTCGGATTTCAAAACTGAAGTAGAAGACACTGTATCTTCGACCAACGGTCATTCAACCAACGGTCATTCAACTAATGGTCATTCAACTAATGGTCATTCAACCAACGCTATTTTATCTGAGTTGGACAACATGAACCTTGAAGTAAAAAACCTCTTTAACAAGGGTGTGCAACTAAAACAACACTCCTTAGCAAAACGCTTAGGATTACCAAGCCAAACATTAGCAAGTTATCGCACCAGAGAAGATTTTGTTAATTGGAGCATGACCCAAGACCCCGAAGGAATAGCATGGGCATATGAGCCAAATACAAAATGCTTCTACACGGTTGGAACTATGAATGAGGAAAAACCAGTTGCAAACTTGGTTTAATCTTGTGGAGCGGGCATCCTTGCCCGCCCCGCTTATCTTAAACATCGAATAAATTTCTTTTGTGAGACTTGTATGTTTCGTAAAATTTTAGTAGCGCTCCATCGCTCCGATCATATGAGCGAGCATGTTTTTACAGAAGCGCTTCATCTCGCCCTTGTCACAGGAGCATCCTTAAAATTGCTGCATGTTCTATCAGTCGATGAAAACGAAAGTCCAAGCATCTTGAACTTAATTAATACCCCAGAAAACAAAAAACATTGGGAGGAATTTGAGAAACCAGGTTTAGATTTACTAAGGTCTCTAACTCAGGAAGCAAATGCAGCAGGAATAGTGGCAGAATATTATCAAACTTTAGGAAAACCTGGACATGTTATCTGTGAAACCGCACGAACTTGGGAAGCTGGACTAATTGTTATTGGACGACGCGGACTTTCAGGAATGAGCGAACTGATTTTGGGTAGTGTGAGTAACTATGTTAGCCATTACGCTCCATGTTCTGTAATGATAGTGCAAGGTCCAGAAAACTTTGGCGCTTCTAATATTCAAGTTCACGGAGTCGCTACTGTTTGATAACATCCAGCTAGTGCAACAAGGCAAAAGAAAAAAATCTTATTTTACAAGCATTGCGTGCTTTTCCAAGTGGTTAGTTATTTTAGCCAAACTGCACTAGTATATATTCAGCTACTTAGCGTGCATGTTTGTTATCTAACACGCGCCAATTTACCACAGAGACAGAGAGAAAGAGAGAAAAGAGCTTTTCACGATTCTCTCAAAAATTTTGTAGTATTTCAATTATAGCTTTGATTTAACTTTGCTATCAATGCTGGCAACGGATGTAATAAATAAGTTATTGGTTGTAAACAAAAGTAGGGTGCGTGACGCTACCAGCACTGCGCTTCGTTTTAAAATTTTGGTAGCGTCACGCACCCTACAGTCTAAAATCAACTATCCGTTACATCCGTTAATAATCTGTTGCCAATTTTGCTCTGTTCTCTGTTTACAGACGCGATTAATCGCGTCTCTACCGTCTCTATGGTAAAAAAATACTAATAAATTGGATGACAATAGATCACTAGTAATCAGGTTATGAAGGCAAAGCGATGTCAACTACAAAGTTCAATAAAGTTTCATCAAGAAAAAAATCTGCGAAACCAGCTTCGATGTCCCGTAAGGATGCATTTTTATTGCGGATGCTGGTATTTGTTCCAATTTGCTTGATTTTACACCATTTAAATGTTAGCCCCAAGATTGTATTTTTAACGGCTGGGTTGGCAATTATTCCTTTAGCAGCATGGACAGCCAACTTTACAGAAGCTATTGCTAGTCAAATTGGCCCTGCTTTGGGTGGTTTGCTAAATGCAACTTTCGGTAATGCTACTGAAATGATTGTTTCAGTTGTTGCGCTCAATGCTGGGTTAATAGATGTGGTGAAGGCAAGCTTAATGGGTTCGATGATTGCCAATCTGCTATTAGGTTTAGGTTTTGCTTTGTTTTTGGGTGGAATGCGTAGTCGTTCTTCGTCTACACGTGTTAACCATGAGCATCTAAGCACTGTTGCGCGCGTTAATGCTTCGCTACTGAATTTAGTAGTTGTGTTTTTACTGGCGCCTACAGCCATAGAAGTT
The DNA here is from genome assembly GCF_059640475.1 of Calothrix sp. CBUCES-K 9914. NCBI lineage: Bacteria > Bacillati > Cyanobacteriota > Cyanophyceae > Nostocales > Calotrichaceae > Calothrix > Calothrix sp. CBUCES-K 9914. The sequence goes on along the minus strand of NZ_JBXXZH010000052.1, from coordinate 8,571 downwards.
ACATCAATGGCCCTGCACATCAAGACTACGAATGAGTTTTCATACATTGCCTCTGGACTACTGTTGGCATCTTACTTATTAATGCTGCTGTTTTCAATGAAAACTCATAGTCATCTTTATGGACTAGATGAAGACGCAGAACCAGAAAGCTATGGTAGTGAAGCGAGAGGCGAAAAGTATAACTTAAAACTGCATATTGGATTACTGTTAGCGACAACAGTTGTTTTAGTGTTCGTTTCAGAAGTGCTGGTAGATAGCTTAGGAGAAGCAATTGCTACTACTGGTATGACAAGTCTATTTACTGGTGTAATTTTACTTCCTATTTTTGGCGCCGCAGTAGAAATCATTACCTGTGGTATTTGTGGAGCAAAAAATAAAGTTAATCTAGCCTCATCTGTGGCAATAGGTTCTAGTTTACAAATAGCAATGTTTGTAACTCCGATTTTGGTTTTTGCTGGTTTAGCACTAGGAAAACCAATGAATCTTGATTTTGATAACTTTACAGTCTTAGGAATGGGTATCGCAGTTCTAATGACCAACTCAGTCAGACCTAACAGTCGCTCGAACTGGCTAGAGGGAATACTACTGTTAATGACTTATTTTATGCTAGCTACAGCATTCTTTTTACACCCTGACATGGCAGGATAAGCAAGTATCAAAATTATGCAACTACAAGAAGTTAAGCACGCATTAGCTAGACCTAGTATTCACTGGTTAGCTATTTTCTTACCAATAAGTTTAGCCGTAGCATATTTACCGATATTTCACTCGGAGATAGTTCTATTTTTTACATCTTGTTTAGGAATGGTTGTTGTTGCCTATTGGTTAGGTAACGCAACAGAAGAGTTAGCTGCCAGAGTTGGGTCTGTCTGGGGTGGGATGATGAATGCTGCCTTCAGTAATTTACCAGAACTAATTTTTGGCTTAATTGCTGTCGCAAAAGGGTTAGGTCCATTAGCAAAAGCAGCTTGGACAGGCGCCATTATTAGTAATATGTTAGTTGCAGTTGGCGCCGCTGTAATGGTTGGTGGCTATCGTTATGGTACAGTGACATTTCCTTTAGAGCGAGCCAAAGACGCAGCAGCAGGATTAATGATAGCTGCTGTAGCCATTCTGATGCCATCTATTTATGCTCATGCAGTGGACTTTTCTAGCGAAACCATAAATGCTGGGGATGTTATCAAGAACGTTTCTGTTTGGTTATCTTTATTTTTGCTCATGGCTTATGGAGGTAGTATAGTTTATACATTTGCCAGGTTTAGGCACTCAGAACCAGCGCAAAAAGCCACAAATTTAAGCGAAGCGTTTGAAATGGAGGAAAATAGTACACTTTCCTGGAGCGTTTCTTTCTCTATTGGTGTACTCGCTGTTTCTAGTGTGTTCATGGCTTTTTTGTCTAATTTTGTTGCGGATTGCGTCGATTCTGTTACAGCTGGATTTGGTTGGACAGAGATTTTTGTAGGCGCCATAGTCATTGGGATAATTGGTAATGTGGGCGCCATAATGAGTGCTGTAATTGTCGCATATAGAAGTAAAGTAGACCTAAGCTTTGAAATTGGCATGAATGCTGCCTCTCAAATCGCATTACTCGTAATTCCAACCTTAATCATTGCCTCTAGTGTAGTAGGGAAACCAGTTGATTTTCTTTTCTCCCCTCCTCAAATCGCAGCACTAATTGGTAGTGTTCTGATTATGACTCAAATATCCCAAGATGGACGGTGTAACTGGTTGAACGGATTACAAATGCTGATTTTCTTTGGGGTTATCTCTGTATTGTTCTACTATGACCCAACCTAAATTTACGTTACTAGTGCAATTTGTCAGAAGGCAGAAGGCAGAAGTCAGAAGTCAGAAGGCAGTAGGTAAGACAGTCTATTTTATAAGCCTTTTAAGCTTTTTTGGCTGGATAGTTATTTTCGCCACGCTGCACGAGGGTTAGTATTCATATCCCCTAGTAATTTGGAGATGTTTTTACTAGGGGATATATTGCTATTGCCATCATTACTAGGGCTAGGTTGTATTCCTTACAGGACTTACGATACTGCCGCAACGCTCTTTTTGATCCGTGACTGCTATTACGGTTTTTATGTGCCACTTGCTCCCGTCCTGCCTTATTTGCCAACAGAATCATGAATTATGTCTATACTTTAATTTTTAACTAAATTTTGTTAAGAAAACTTGATAAAAGTATTTATTGGTACAACATATAGATATTCTAAATAAATAACAATCACCAAACTACAATAATGGCAACTAAAATAGTTGAACTAGGAAGCATCGGCGGCTTGCCAGAGTTTAGAGTTGTGATGAATGATGGTAACATTTTACCAATGCCGATAGTTGAAACAAGAAAAACAACTTTAAGAGCTTCTGTTGTTATAGAGCGCACCGAGAATATCAACGAAGAAGTATTAAAAGCTTTTATACAATCTATTATGATGGCTGGCGCCTCTGTGCTATTGGCTGGATGCCTACCAGGAGGTGTAATAGCAATGCCACTTTTTCTACGAACATTTGGCGCCTATGCAGCTTCAAAGGGTATAGAATTAACTGCTGGTCAAATTAAGCTGAATACTGAAACCGTCTACGGTGAATGGGAATGTTTTAAATTTACCTGAACACTGAGAGAACAAATTTGGGAACCAATGGTTCCCATTTGTTTCCATAACATAAACTTGGGAACCAATTAACTTAAATACTCTCTTACTCTTCCCTCTGTATCTCTGTGCCTATGCGGTAAATATATATACCTAAATTTACAATATAGAACTGCAAAATCAATATTCTAATTAAGCACGGAAAATTTATGTTTATTTATGTTTACATTACACTATTAAGTTATGATTCATTGTAATATCTAATAATGCAAATTAGAAATGTTTGTAGCACTTATTTATAGTGCTGATAACATTGAGGTATTTTGTACTAGAAAGAAGTAAAGGCGGAGAAAAAGCAAGTCTTCAAGCTTTAAGGTATTGTTTTGCTACGGATGATAAGTGAATATAACGGATAAACAATTGATTACAATTAAAGTCTAGTTATAAAAAATAACCTATCCGTTACATCCGCTCATCATCCGTTGCCAATCTTTTACCCACCTAAATTAAATAGCACAGGCGCTTGGGACTAGCACGGGTGCCTGGGACTAGCACAGGCAGGATGCCTATGCTACATGTGTTAATACCTTCTTTCTGATTTCATCTTCCTTATTCAATTAGAAGAGAATATTTTTATGACTTCTACTGCTTCAGACTCTGGGTTTGCTCAACCGACCGAAACGTCTGCTTGGCATACCTTAGAAGTTGTTAAAGCTCTCAAGCGGTTAGGCAGCGACCGCACATTTGGTTTAACGACCTCAAAAGTTGGAGAATATTTCAAGCGCTATGGCTCGAATGAACTGGTAGAAAGCGGAACACGTACTCCCGCAGAAATCCTTTGGGACCAGTTTAAAAACATCATGTTACTGATGTTAATTGCTGTAGCAGTTATTTCTGCTGTCTTGGATGTACGCGAAGCGGTTACTCAAGGTAAGTTTGTATTTCCAAAAGATGCCGTTGCTATTTTTGTAGTGGTAATTCTAAATGGAGTGTTAGGTTACATCCAAGAAAGCGGCGCCGAAAAAGCTTTAGCAGCTCTCAAAAATCTAGCATCCTCCAAAGTACGAGTGATTCGCGACGGAAAAACACTAGAAGTAGAATCGAAAGAACTTGTGCCAGGAGATGTAATGTTACTTGAAGCAGGGGTAAAAGTTCCTGCTGATGGACGATTATTGGAAGCTGCAAATTTGCAAGTTCGAGAGTCTGCTTTAACGGGAGAAGCACACGCGGTTAACAAACAAGCCGAAGTACAGCTACCTGAAGATGCACCTCTAGGAGACCGCATTAATCTTGTGTTTTCTGGAACAGAAGTAGTGCAGGGACGAGCAACTGTTTTGGTGACAAGCACGGGAATGCATACCGAATTGGGAAAAATTGCTAGTGCTTTGCAGTCGGTAGAGTCTGAACCTACACCATTGCAAAAACGCATGAACCAACTAGGTAATGTTTTGGTGACAGGCGCCCTAGTGTTAGTAGTGTTGGTAATTGCGGGTGGTACTATATATAATCCCAGTTTGTTTGAAGAACTGGTAAAAGTTTCTTTGAGTATGGCAGTAGCAGTAGTACCAGAAGGTTTACCTGCTGTTATTACAGTGACGCTTGCACTCGGAACGCAACGCATGGTGAAGCGGAACGCGCTTATCCGCAAGTTGCCAGCAGTGGAAACTCTTGGTTCTGTAACTACAATTTGTTCTGACAAAACCGGAACCTTAACCCAAAACAAAATGGTGGTGCAAAATGTTTGTACCAATAGTAATACCGCACGTGTTACAGGGGAAGGATATACACCGAATGGTGAATTTCAATGGCAAGATAAAAGACACCTTTCTCATGCACATCCAGAACTTCAAGCATTGTTACTGGCTTGCGTGCTATGTAATGATGCCATCTTACAAAAAGAAAATGGTGATTGGTCAATTTTGGGTGACCCTACAGAAGGTGCCTTATTATCAGTAGCAGGTAAAGGAGGTTTCCGTAAAGACGAACAAGATAATAAATTTGCTCGTGTAGCAGAATTTCCATTTTCCTCAGAACGCAAACGTATGAGTGTAATGGTAGAAGCAGAAGGTTCCGGTGCCGGAATAAGTGCTTTCCATCTACATGCAACGAACTATTTAATGTTTACTAAGGGTTCACCTGAATTAACCTTAGAGCGATGCACCCACATTCAAGTTGGGCATGAAATAGAACCTTTAACTTCACAACAGCGTTCACAAATTTTGGAACAAAACAACCAAATGGCTGGACGAGGATTAAGAGTTTTAGGATTTGCCAACAAACTATTAAAAGAACTACCACCAGAAGGTTCCGAAGAAACTTCTGAAAATGGTTTAACTTGGTTGGGGTTAGTAGGAATGCTCGATGCACCCCGTCCAGAAGTGCGGGATGCGGTCGCGCGTTGTCGAAGTGCGGGTATTCGTCCAGTAATGATTACAGGTGACCACCAACTAACAGCGAAAGCAGTCGCTGAAGACTTGGGTATTGCTAGACCAGAGGACGAAGTTCTTACAGGTCGCGAGTTAGAGAAATTCGACATGGCTCAACTCGAACAACATGTAGACCGAGTAAGTGTATACGCGCGTGTTTCTCCAGAACACAAACTAAAAATAGTCCAAGCACTCCAACATCGCGGTCATGTAGTAGCAATGACAGGAGATGGAGTCAATGATGCACCCGCACTGAAGCAAGCAGATATCGGTGTTGCAATGGGAATAACAGGAACCGATGTCAGCAAAGAAGCCAGTGACATGGTACTATTGGATGACAACTTCTCAACTATTGTTGCAGCTACAGAAGAGGGACGTGTTGTTTATATCAACATTCGTCGCTTCATTCGGTATATTCTTGGAAGTAATATTGGAGAAGTATTAACCATTGCAGCGGCGCCGTTAATGGGGTTAGGGGGTGTACCATTATCACCACTGCAAATTCTTTGGATGAATTTAGTAACAGATGGAGTACCAGCATTAGCATTAGCAGTTGAACCTGGTAGACCAATTGTGATGCAACAACCTCCCAAAAATCCTAAAGAAAGCATTTTTGCGCGGGGTTTAGGTTCATACATGATTCGGATTGGAATCGTTTTAGCAGTGGTAACAATTGGAATGATGTCCTGGGCTTACGGTTACACAAGGACATACACAGAAGGTGGACTCGACCCAGACCGATGGAAAACAATGGTATTTACGACCTTGTGTTTAGCACAAATGGGACATGCCTTGGCTATTCGCTCAAACACTCGCTTGATTGCGGAAATTAACCCTTTCTCCAACCCTTTCATACTGCTTTCAGTAGTATTTACATCAGTACTGCAACTGCTATTAATTTACGTTGAACCATTACGGAACTTCTTCAGCACCCATTATCTAACATTCACAGAGTTAATGATATGTGTTGGCTTCAGTGCCATCATATTTGTGTGGATTGAAGCAGAAAAATTGTTCACCCGTTGGTTCCTAAAAGCCCGCAAATAAAAAATATGTAGAGACGCGATAGGAAGCGTCTCTACACAACGGATAATTTCAACTAGAGGTAACTAAAAAATGGCTGAGAAAGAAAGACAAGAAACCGACACTAATTTTTTTGATGGCATCAAGCAAAAAGCTGAAGTCGCAATGGGAGGTATATTGGGTCAGTCAAACAAAGATGAGGAAGAGAGAGAAAATAGAAAGTTCAGAAATAAACGTGATGAAGATGACGAAGACGATTAGAGAATATTTAAAGATTTTAATCCCCCCTAGCCCCCCTTAATAAGGGGGGAACAAGAAAGGAAACAAATCTTGGAACAAGAAAGGAAACAAATCTTAGAACAAAAAAGAAAACCAATCTTAGCCCCCCTTATTAAGGGGGGTTGGGGGGATCAATTATAGACGAAGAAACAATTATGGAAGTAAAAAATCAGCCCGTCCAAACAAAAATTCAAATTTCTGAACAACCACTCCGCTATAACCCAGAGGCAATAGCGCATAAATTTGATTCAAATAAAATACGAGTAATAAAACGGTGGCTAGAAATATTGCTTCCCATAATTAGCTTCGCCGCTCAATGGTGGTGGTATAGAATAATACGATTAAAACCCCACATAAGACACTACTATCTAGCAATAAAACTACGACAACACCTAACAAACCTAGGAACAGCTTATATAAAAGTCGGTCAAGCATTATCTACCCGTCCCGACTTACTACCAACAGCTTACCTTGATGAACTAGCCAAACTCCAAGACGAACTACCAGCATTTCCTACCGAAATAGCCCATCAATTTATTTTAGAAGAACTAGGCGCCACACCAGAGGAAATATATGCAGAATTAACTTTAGAACCAGTTGCAGCAGCATCCCTAGGGCAAGTATATCGAGGCAAACTAAAAACTGGAGAAACAGTAGCTGTAAAAGTGCAGCGACCCGACCTAGCAGAAAAAATAGCATTAGATATGTATATACTGCGAGGGTTAACACTCTGGATAGAAAAACGTTTTAATAAAATTCGTAGTAACCTAGTTGCCATCTTAGATGAATTCGGCGCCCGTTTATTTGAAGAAATGGACTATATTCAAGAAGGTAACAACGCAGAAAAATTTGCCAGTTTATATAGTAATGTCACTGATGTATATGTACCAAAAATTTACTGGCAATATACCAACCGTCGTGTACTAACGATGGAATGGATACAAGGAACTAAATTAACTCATATATCATCCATTCATGCTCAAGGTATAAACGCGCGTCATTTAGTCGAAGTTGGTATCCAGTGTACACTACACCAACTACTAGAACACGGCTTTTTCCATGCAGACCCCCATCCAGGTAATTTACTAGCAATGGAAAACAGCAAACTAGCTTATCTAGACTTCGGCATCGCGGGCAATGTCGATCATCGGGGCGAAGGTCCAGTGGAGGCCCGCGCTGGTCGCCTCGATGGCGGCGATGCGGCTGGCGCGTTCGGCGTCGGCGGTGTCGAAGGTCGCCGCGATGCCGAGGGGGACGGGGAAGATCGTGCGTTAGCCATGGACGACATCCATGGCGAAGAGCAGGGGGATGCCGAGCCGGCTTTCCTCGACCGCGACGCGTTGAAGCTCGCCCAGGAATCCGGCGCCGGCGACATGCAGATAGGAGCCGAGCCCGCCGGCGCGAACGCGGTCGTATTCGGCTTCGGTGATGCGGGAATTGAGCGCGATCTGGCGCCCGCCGGCCATCTGGTTGAGCTGGCCGAGCTTTTCGGCGGTGGTCATGCGGGCGATGAGGTAATCGGCCCGGTCTGCGCCGGTCAGGCCTGCCCGGGCGGCTTCGGCGGCAAGGGTTGCCTCTTGCGCGGCAGCTTTCGGGCCCGAAACGGCACAGGCAGCCCCCGCCAGAAGGCCGAGCGCGGCGCCGGCCGCGCGAAGCGTAGTCTGCCAGCCAGGCCGGCTGCGCGGCCCTGTTGCGGGATGCGGCATCCCTTCCTCCCCTGATTATTCTTATCATTTTGTTAGCGCTAGCAGAATTGGCATCACCCGGCGCCCCTGTCAAATTCACCCGGGCGGATCGGTCAGTGTTTACAGCGTCCGGCATCTGTACGGCGCGGCATGGTTATTGCTAACAGGATGCTTGAAATGCCGGCTCCAAGCCCGACCTCCGGGCCGAGGCTGGCCGGGCCGGTCAATGGATCAGAATGTGTCGACCCCTCTCGTGTCTGTCCTGCTGCCGGCCTATAATGCCGGGGCGCATATCGATGCGGCCATTGCCAGCATCCGCGCGCAGAGCTTCGGCGATTTCGAGCTGATCGTGGTCGATGACGGCTCGAAGGATGACACGCTGGCACGGATCGAGGCCCATGCCGCCGAGGACGCCCGCATCCGGGTTGTGAGCCGGGAGAACCGGGGCCTTATCGCGACGCTGAACGAGGCGATCGGTCTTGCGCGCGGCGACCTCATCGCCCGGATGGATGCCGACGATATTTCCTATCCCGACCGGCTGGCGCGCCAGGTGGCGGCGTT